>JAAYFA010000253.1 GCA_012728445.1 Clostridiales bacterium
GGGTTGCGATGTGCGCTAACGATGTGGCGGGCTCCGGTGCGAAGCCATTGTTTTTTCTCGACTACCTTGCGGTAGGTAAAAATGAACCGGAGAGAGTTGCTGAAATTGTTTCCGGAATCGCCGAAGGCTGTGTTCAGGCAGGGTGCGCACTCATCGGCGGCGAAACAGCTGAAATGCCGGGTTTCTACCCCGTTGATGAATATGATCTTGCAGGGTTCTGTGTAGGGATCGCCGACAAAAAAAGTATTGTTGACTGTTCCGCTGTCAGAGAAGGTGACGCATTAATAGGGGTGGAGTCTTCGGGCGTTCACTCAAATGGATTTTCATTGATAAGAAAACTATTTAATATATCCGAAGAAAGACTAAAACTTTATTTTAATGAATGTTCCCAAACGCTCGGAGAAGAGTTGTTAACCCCGACAAAAATCTACGTTAAATCGCTTTCTGTACTGATGTCAACAATCAAAGTTCACGGCATTTCACATATAACCGGCGGTGGACTATATGAAAACATCCCTCGAATGCTGCCGGATGGTTTGTTTGCACAGGTAGAGAAAAACAAGATTCCACAGAAACCGATTTTTCACCTGATTCAGGACCAGGGAATATCCGAAAGAGAAATGTACAACACGTTTAACATGGGCCTTGGTTTGTGCATAGCGGTTGCGAGCGATAAAGCAGATGAAGCCGTCAGAATATTAAGAGAATGCGGAGAAAACGCAATGGTGGTAGGTGTGGTCGGCAAAGGAGAGAAAGGCGTTACAATATGCTGAGTGATGTCAATATTGTAAAAATCGCTGTTTTAGTTTCCGGAAACGGGAGCAATCTTCAAGCGCTGATTGACGCTCAAATCGGAGGAGATATTCCAAAAGGCAAGATTGTGATGGTCCTGTCAAGTTGCAGTGATGCTTATGCGCTGGTTAGGGCACAAAATGCAGGAATAGAAACAGCGGTTGTACAAAGAAAAAACTTCACACAAGGCAGTCAATTCGACAATGCTATTCTCACTGTTTTACGACAAAGCGAGGCTGAAGTTGTAGTTTTAGCCGGGTTTATGTCAATATTAGGAAGCGACATTATTGATGAGTTCCAAAACCGTATTATTAATGTTCATCCTTCCCTTATTCCTTCTTTTTGCGGTAAAGGATGCTATGGCATAAAAGTTCACAGGGATGTCATCAACAGCGGGGTGAAAGTTACAGGCGCCACGGTTCATTTCGTCAACGAGATACCGGACGGCGGAAAAATTATTCTTCAAAAAGCAGTTGATGTTGCTGAGGATGATACACCGGAAACGCTTCAGAGCAAAGTAATGTCACAAGCGGAATGGATAATTTTACCCAAGGCAACGGCCCAATTGTGTGAAAAAATTTATGACGATAAAATATCAAACAGTAATTGAGGAGAATAGTTATGAGAAGAAGAGCGATCATCAGTGTGTCCGACAAAACAGGAATTGTGGAGTTTGCAAAAGGTTTGCAAAGTTTAGGCTTTGAAATTCTGTCTACCGGCGGAACGGCAAAAATTTTATCCGAATCGGGGATTGGCTGTACAAGTGTTTCGCAAATAACAGGTTTCCCCGAATGTCTTGACGGCAGAGTAAAAACACTTCATCCGGCTATTCATGGTGGCATATTGGCGATGAGAAGTAACCCCGAACATATGGAGCAAATTAAAAAATTAAACATTGAACCGATTGATATCGTTTGTATCAATCTTTACCCTTTCAAGGAAACAATTTTAAAAGAAGATGTTACGCTTGAAACAGCGGTTGAAAATATAGATATCGGCGGGCCAACGATGCTCAGGGCAGCAGCAAAAAATTGGCAGGATGTTGTCGTTGTTGTGGATCCATCGGATTACAAGACGGTCATTGACGAATTAAAAGCGAACGACGAAGTAAGCAAACAGACCAAATTCCGATTAGCCGGTGTTGTATTTGAACATACGGCCAAATACGATGCTCTTATCAGCTCATACCTCCGATCAAAAAGAGGAGATGATGTTTTACCGGACAATCTTACGCTAACCTATGAGA
>JAAYFA010000091.1 GCA_012728445.1 Clostridiales bacterium
AAATTGTAAGGGATGGCGTCCCCGACATCCCGCATTTCCCCAACATCCTGCATTTCCACGACATCCTGCGATGCCTTGCAATTAAAGTAACCTATAAAAACATCTCAATAAATAAATATGTAATCATGCCAAACCATTGAATAAGATAGGAGTGACAGGATGAAAAACTCATCGCAAGCGATCAAAAAAGTGACAAGCCCTTTCCGCTATGCCATCGGCATGTTTGGCACATCCATTCCCATCAATATGTTCAAAACCTACGCCGCCATTTTTTATGTGGATACCCTTGGCCTTAGCACAAACCGCTATGCCTTGGTGCTGTTCATCTACACTTTTGTGGATGCCATCGACAACCCTGTTTACGGGTTTTTGTCCGATCGGACGCGCACCAAATGGGGGCGTCGCCGCCCGTGGATGGTTATTGGAACACCGCTTTTGGTGCTTTCCTTTATCCTGTTTTTCACGCCGCCCGCATCGCTTGAAGGGCAACCCCTTTTTATCTATATGCTGCTGATGTATATCCTCACGGGGACGCTGGACTCTTTAATCAATGCCAACTACGGTGCCTTGTTCCCGGAGCTGTTTCCGAGTGAGGTCAAACGGGCCAAGAGCAACTCCATGCGCCAGGCTTTTCAGCTGGTCGCGATGATTATCAGCATTGCGTTAACCCCGATGGTGACCAAGCAAATTGGCTATTCCAACACGGCAATCATATACGGGGCGCTGGCACTCGTCGTTATTCTATATTGTTCCTTGGGCTGTCATGAAAACCCGCAGGCGGTTGAGATGGAAAAACCGCAGCTGTGGAGCAGCCTAAAGGCGCTGTTTGTCAATTCTCACTTTTGGATTTTTGGGCTGGCCAACGCCTTTTACAGCGCAGCCCTTGTGCTGGGGATGCAGGGGGTACCGTTCTTTGTAAAATATACCTTAAAGGTTGATGCGGGGAAGACGACGCTCATGCTCGGCAGTGTGTTGGTCGTCGCCATTATCAGTGTAGCGGTGTGGGTGGTCATTGTTAAAAAAATCACCTTAATGCCTACTTGGCGCACGGCGCTTTTAATCCTGACCTTGGGGCTTATTCCCATGTATTTCGTAACGGGCTTGGGCGGTGCTATTGCCGTGAGTTCCATGGTCGGTTTTGGTGTCGCGGGGGTCCTGGTTACCATGGACATGGTCGGTGCCAAAATTATGGATGAGGACACCAAAAAGTACGGCTTGCGGCGGGAGGGGATTTACTCCAGCGCCATGGGCTTTATGAACCGTTTGAACGGGCTTTTTACCAGCCTTGCTTTTGTATTGGTCAATAGGGTTTATGGGTTTGAGAGCGGGGATGTGCCGGGGCCCAACCCGGGTGGCGCCGCACGATTTTTGCTGATTATTTTCCCCTTCTTCTGCATGATTTTAAGTTGTGTTTTCGCCTTCCTCTTGCATTTTAAGGACGATAAGGCTCAAGAGACAGGGGTCGAACAGGCTATAGAAGAACCGGTTGACGCACGCTAAAAAAACTTAACGAATTTGATAAAAAATAAAAAACGGAGCCTTGGCAGACAAAATCGCCAAAGCTCCGTTTTTATTAAAATGATGGACTACTTGGTGTAGTTGTCAAAATACCCTTGTATTAAAACAATCGGCGTGCCTTTGTCGCCGCTGCCGGAGGTGAGGTCGCTGAGCGAACCAATTAGGTCTGTCAGCTGCCGCGGCGTGGTGCCTTGCGATGCCATTTGCCCGACAAGGTCGCTTTCTTTGTTAGTGATATAATCGGATATAGCGGTCTTGAGTGCGTCACCGCTCAGGTCGGCAAAGTCGTTGTCTGCAAGGTACTTCAGTTTGACTTCATTTGGTTTTCCCTCAAGCCCCTTTGTGTAAGCGGGGGAAACAACGGGGTCTGCAAGTTCCCAAATTTGGCCCACGGGGTCTTTGAAGGCGCCATCGCCGTACACCATGACTTCAATGTTTTTACCGGTAATCTTGTTTAGTTTCGCGGCTATCTCGTCAACAACCTTTTGCGTGTCCCGCGGGAAGAGCTTTACTTTCGTTTCGGTCGCTTTGTTGCTGCCGAGCAGGCCGTAAGCTTCGTTGTAGCCACTGCCGTTGACCGACGCATTTAAGATTTTATCCAGCCCAATGACTTTTTCGGCCCCGGCGGCTAAAAGCAGTCGTTGTGTGCGGGTTCTTGAATGTATATCGCAGTTAAGCACTTGCTTTGTTCGGCTTAGAATCGCTCTGCAGTCGTTGGCCAATATGATTTCAACATCGCAACCTTCGCCGACGATTAAATCTCTATAGTACTCGACATAATCCACGCCCGTAAAGGGGTGTTTGTTGATGCCGAAAAGTTCTCTGTACCTGTCTTCCGTGAGCACATCTGTCCAGGGGTTAATGCCTTTTTCATCCAGTGCGTCAAGGCTAACCAAGTGGTTGCCTACTTCGTCGGCGGGGTAGCTGAGCATCAAGACGATTTTTTGTGCACCCCTTGCGATGCCCTTTAAGCAAACAGCAAATCTGTTCCGGCTCATGATCGGGAAAACAACGCCGATGGTGCCGGTATGGAACTTTGCTTTGACGTCGCTTGCAATTTGGTCAATGGTTGCGTAGTTGCCCTGTGCACGTGCGACAATCGCTTCGGTAATCGCCACGACATCTCTGTCGTGAAACGCAAAACCCTCGCTTTTAGATGCGCTTAAAACGCTGTCAACCACAAATTCGGCAATGTCGTTGCCCTCTCTGATTATGGGCGCGCGAATGCCTCTTGACACTGTACCGACAAGTCTCTCCATTTCATCCACTCTTTCGTTAAATTATTCTGCCGAAAAGAAGTATATCACGTAGGGCGGAATAAATAAAGTATTTTATCTTTCATTTTTTTATCCCGTCCGGCACGGCACGTTTTTAGATGTATACGCATAACCAAAGATGTAATTACCAAATTTTTAAAAAGTTTTAAAAGTATGGAGCCGGCCGACTGCTCCTATTGCGGCACACGTGGTCTTGTGCTAAAATAACCGTATTGCAAAAGACAGGGGAATGTAGAATGAATGTTTTAATCATAGACGGGCAAGGCGGTAAAATCGGTAAGCTATTGATTGAGGGCATCAAGGTCGCCGGCATTGCGGCAGAGATAACGGCCGTGGGGACCAACAGCATCGCCACATCCACTATGCTCAAAGCCGGTGCTGACAACGCAGCGACGGGCGAAAATGCGGTTGCGGTGAATTGCCGGCGGGCAGATGTGATAATAGGTCCGGTGGGGATTGTCATTGCAGACTCCCTTTACGGGGAAGTTTCGCCAGCGATGGCCATTGCCGTTGGCCAAAGCAGTGCACAAAAAATGCTCTTGCCGGTCAACCAGTGCAGCAGTTATGTTGCGGGTGTGCCGGATTTAACTTTCGGGAGCCTTGTGAGCGACATCATCGCACAGTTGAAAAAATGGATTGAAACACAGTAGTCACAAATTTTTATTGACAAAGATATTCACTCTATCTTATAATCACTACAGTCGTCGGCATAAGCCGGTGGAAAGCAGCTGAAGCTGCTGTGCGTATACATCGTTTCGGATTTAACTTTACCATGAAGGTATCGGTTTTCAGCAGAAGACCGGTGCCTATTTTTTTTAGGAGTGATGTAGTTGAATAATAAGATTGTCAAGCTCTCGCTTTCCGGCATGTTTCTCGCGCTTTGTATGGTTCTTCCACTGTTAACCGGGCAAATCCCGCAAATCGGGATGGCACTCGGACCCATGCATATACCCGTTTTACTGTGCGGTTTTATTTGCGGCTGGCCATACGGTTTAGGGGTTGGGTTTATTGCGCCGCTTTTACGCTTCGCCTTATTCGGGATGCCGCCTGTTTTTCCGATGGGTCTGTCCATGGCGTTTGAACTCGCGGTGTACGGACTACTTGCCGGCTTGTTGTACAGCAGATTGCCCAAGAAAATTCCTTATATTTATGTAACACTGATAGCCGCTATGCTCTGCGGGCGCCTGGTGTGGGGCGTAGCAAGTTATTTATTTTTCAGCCTCGCCGGCAAACAGTTTTCATTTGCCATGTTCCTGGGCGGTGCATTCACGGCAGCCGTTCCCGGTATCATCTTGCACATTATCCTTATCCCGCTTATTGTGATTGCATGGCGGGCAATACAGCCCAAAGCATTGGGCGATTTGTAGTTTTTAAATTTCTGCAAAACACAAGTCCGCAAGGCAACAAGCCTTGCGGACTTAAATCATTACTTGCTTAAACTTGAGCGCTTGTTTAGGGGATGTGTTATGTGCGGGTGAAAATGTTTTCTATAAAGTAAACGAGTTTTTGGAAGGGATAAATGATGCGCCAAGCCGTGTCCATAAAGATATAGCCGAAGTTCAGTATGGAGTCTTTAACGAAGTAATCTGTGTAGTGTATCAAATAATTGTCGTAGTCGGTCAAGTCGTTTTCATCAAGGGTAATCACTCTCACACCGCGGTTATCGTCCCCATACGGCGCGATGCCGGCAGTCGGTGTGCAGACAATGTCAACGCCCCTGACGGTGACCTGGTAGCTGTTCGCGTGGTCGTGCCCGACAAACAGAGCGACAACATCGTTCTGCATTTTGATAGCGTCAAACTGGCCGCCGTTGATGTCGGGCGGGTAGGCGCCTTCCGTTAAAACACCGCTGCGGGTCATTTCCGGATTGAGAATAAAATACTTGCTATATCTGGCGATGGCACCCGGTGTGCCAAAAGGCACTTCAAGAAAGGCCTCGTAAACTTCCGGTATAACAATATGTTGGAACATCATTGCAGGGACTGGCGTGCCGCCGTTTGCTGCTTTAAGGTCGTTGCTTGTGTCAACATACCAATCGAGCTGGTCTTGCTGCACATGCGCATAGCCGCCGTTGACTTCGTCGTAAGTGCCGGAGTCAATCATCCAGAGGTTATAGGCCATCTTCTGCGGGTTTGTGCTTGAATAGATGGGCACATTATAGTTGCCCACACCGGAGAGCTCGGGTCCTTCGTCATGCCCGATAAAACAGTTGTATTTCATGTACATAGCCATCTGTGCTTCTTTTGGTGTGTTGCCTTCGTCGTCGTGATTGCCGAATACCGCCGCCACGGGAATGCCTGCAGATTCAAAAATACGCATAAAACCGTCAATCGAATACGCTGTAAGTTTATCGGTTTGAGATTTACCGCCGAAGATGTTGTCGCCTGTGAGGACGACTAAATCGGGGTTGACATCTTTCAATGCCTTTTTCAAAAATCTTGCCGCCGCTGGCATCAGGCCGGGGCCGTCTTGAATGTCGCTGATTTGCATAATAGTGAACTTTTTGTCACGACCAAAACTCAGGTGCGCCGCCTCTGCCGGTGTGTGGGGTGTAACGGCGAGCGAAACGGGTGCGAGAACAAACACGAGGAGCAGAATGAGTGCAAGTGATTTTTTCCAAATATTTTTCATAAACCTGTCCTTCTTTCCAAAGTAAATTTTGTCTTTTACAAAATGAATTTTACCACAATATAAAGCGCCGTGTCAAACATCGGGTTACTGAGAATCTTTGGCTTATTTTACTTATTTATTTACTTTAATTGCCTGTAAAAAGATATTACAATATCAACCCAAGTATGGTATGATAATTTTAGTAAATTAAATATTGAGGAAAAGGGTGATTTTGTGACACGGCTTAACGAGGAAAAACGATTTAACCGCAA
>JAAYFA010000084.1 GCA_012728445.1 Clostridiales bacterium
GAGCAGCAGTACGGTCAAAATGTTATGGGCTTTGACGCTGCCGTATCGCCCGACGAACAGAACTATCCGCAACCAAACGAAGCCGGCGAAACAATCACCTGGGCAAAATACCTCAGCAACTCAGCAATCGAAAGAGCACAGCAGTTTGAAGTTCTTTATAAAGAAGCGCTTACTGCCGACAAGAAAAAATATTCTTTGTCTGAAGAAGAAAATAAGAAGCTTGTCGACCAAATTGAAGAAATTCGTAAAACCGCTGCCAAACAGAGTATGTCCATCAACGCCTATTTGAGGGAATTTTACGGCAAAGGCATCAACGAGCGGTTCTTGAAGAAGCAACTTGAAAAAGAGACAATCGTCGAAAGATTCAATACAGACAAGACCGCCGAATTTAAAGCGGTTTGGACCGACGAAAAGATTAAGCCTGTCTATGACGCAGCAAAAGACGATTATGATGTTGTCAGTTATCGCTCTTTTAGCTTGTCACCCGAAAAACTTACCGCAAAAGAAGGCGAAAGCGCCGATACCCTTGCGGAAAGACAAAAAGCAGAAAATGTTGCCACAAAAACCAAAGCAGAAGGAATTCTCGCCACAATAACCGACGAAGCTTCTTTCCTTATCGCCGCTAAGGCAAACAAAGTTGTTGCAGAGGGTGCGACCTTTGATGAAGATGCCGATACAGCCGGATTTAATAAAACGAAGTCGACCGTCGAGTCAAGCCTTACAAAAGATGCCGCAGACTGGGCTTTCGCGGATGATCGTAATGTTGGCGACAAGAGTGTCTTCCAAAAAGAATCCGGAGAGTGCGTCATCGTTTGGTTGAGCAGAACACAATTCCCGACGATTACGGTAGATGTCAGACACATCCTGATTGCTTTCAAAGCTGACCCGCAAAGTCAAGAAGAAGCAACAACCGAAGAAATAGCTGCCGCGAAGAATAAAGCGGATGAAGTTTACGAAAAATGGCAATCAGGCGAAAAAACCGAAGCAAGCTTTGCCGAAATCGCCAAAACAGATTCAACGGACACCGGTTCTGCCGAAAACGGCGGTTTGTATGAAGATGTTGCGGTCGGCAGTATGGTTGCACCGTTTGAAAACTGGTGCTTTGACGCTGCCAAGAAACCCGGCGATACAGACATTGTTAAAACCGAGTACGGTTATCATATTATGTATATGGTAAACAATGACGCTGACAACTTCCAATATCTTGATAATATTCGTGAGGAAAAGACAGCCGAAGACAACGAAGTTTATGTTAAAGCCTTGCTTGAAAGTGACGCATACAAACTCGTTCGCAAAGAAAAACGAATCACCAACGCAGAACAAGCCGCGTTAAAAGTTATAAAATCTCAGATAGCACTGCAGAAACAAAGTCAATACTAATACAGTAACTTAATCGCCCCGCATAACCATATGGTTATGCGGGGCGATTCTTTTGAGACAAAAAAAGATCTCTGCTAAAAAGCAAAGACCATTTTTGGCAGGGGCAGAAGGATTTGAACCCTCGACACGCGGTTTTGGAGACCGCTGCTCTACCAACTGAGCTATACCCCTTTGTGGTGGGCCATCAGGGACTCGAACCCCGGACCAACCGGTTATGAGCCGGTTGCTCTAACCAACTGAGCTAATGGCCCATGTCGGAGCATCTGTGCAAGTAGAAAACGAATAGATGTATAATAACAAACCGACTGCACTTTGTCAATCACTTTTATCATTATATTTTACGATTCTAAAGATTTTTAAGATGTTCATTTCGTCTGCCAAAGTTTAAAACTCCGGATTAACGGCCTCAACGCCTGTAGGTTTGAATGATGATGCTTGTCGTTCATCAAGGAGCAGTTGCGATAACTGCCCCTTGATGATTAACGCTCATCCTTGGTTATGCCATTTCAATAAGTCTTTCAAGGTTATTGAGACCGGTTTCGATAGCCATCCTGTTTTCTTCGATTCCTTCAAATTCAATGCTGACGTATCCTTCGTAACCGCTCTTCCTCAAGATTGACAAGCACTGTAGGACCGGCACATCGCCGTGACCAACAATGGCCCCGCGCAGGTAGTTCCCTGCCCTACTGGTAAAGAAGCCCGCACCGGGATTAAAACCTTGTCCGCTTTTAACATGAAAATCTTTACTGTGAACATGCTTGGCAAAAGGCGCTAATCTGCCGAATGCAAGCTCCGGTGCTTCATCAGCGCAAAGGAAGTTGCCCATATCAAGCAGCATACCAAAGTTTTCTTTACCAACGCCTGTAACCAGCTTTTCGCACCGCTCACTCTCTTGGCAGAAAAAACCGTGATTTTCGACCATCGTCGCAATGCCTTTTTCCCCGGCATACTCTGTCACACGTCTGCAGCCTTCTACAAGCACGCGAAGCGCCTGATCAAAGCTTTTGTATGTTTTCTCGATATCCTTGTAGCCGCCGGTAGCGTCGTGCCTCATGCCCTTTACGCCAAGAATAGAGGCAATGTCTACTTGTTTGAAAAGCCGGGCAACCTCATCATCCAAATTCGGGCAATTTAGCAGTTCAGCTCCGATTGTGTAGTTGGCGATCGGCAGCTTTTGTTTGTCACTTTCCTCCCGTAAAAGGTGTGCAAAGTCAATGACACTTACCCCATCGGTTGGTTCGAGATCGGTAAATTCTATGGCATCAAAGCCCATATTTTTAACTTCTTTGATCAAGGTTAGTTGCGTGTATACTCCGCTTTTTAACAGCTTGTTAAAACTGTAGCTGCTGACGCATGTTTTCATATATATTCCCCTTCGTTATGACATTAATTTTTCCAAAAACAGCACTGCATTTCTGATGTCTTTCTCGGGATTGTCACCGACTTCACGTTCGATGGTTAAGAATCCTTTGAAACCGATATCTTCGAGCGCCGCGAGATACTCCGGCCAAGCAACTTGTCCTTCACCCAGAGGAACCTCTTCGAAGGAGTTCCCTGTGACAATTACTGATTTTACCATACCATATACGATTTCCGGATCCTTATAAAACAGTTGTTTGCCGTCTTTGGCATGTGTGTGAACGATATAATCTTTTAGGTTGTATACAGCTTGTACGGGGTCATCCCCTGTTACCATCACCAGGTTCGCCGGGTCAAGGTTTACACCAACGCCTTTGGAGTTCATTGTGTCCAAGAAGTCTTTGAGCACGCTTGATGTTTCCGGTCCCGTTTCAATGGCGAAATGCGCGTCAATACTGTCCGCATATTCAGCAAGTTCACGACAAGCGTCTTGCATCACTTTATAGCGCTCATGCTGTGGACTTTCCGGCACGACGCCTATATGTGTTGTGACAACATCCGTCCCAAGTTCCTTTGCCAAGTAGAGAATTTCTTTAGATTTACTGATTCTTTCCTTGTTTTTCTTTGTGTCCGTGAAACCGCCTATATCGCCGCAGAGTGCAGATATTTTAAGACCATTGCTTGCAACCAAGTCGATGAAGTCCCGGCGTTTGGCAGGCGTCATATTTTCGGGAGCCATTTCTCCGGAGGTGGAATAAACCTGAATACCCTGAGCGCCAACCTCTGCCGCCTTTTTTACTGCGGTTGGAATGTCTGTCCTAAAACTGTCAATGATTACGCCTATCGGAAACCTGTACATAGTGATATCTCCTTTATTGTTTTACTTGACTTTAATTGTCTGAGAAATTATAGCATACTCCGGGCAATGCCCGCAAGTGAAAAGCAGCAATTATTGAAAAACCTGCCTGCAAAGAGTCACTCTTCACAGGCAGGTTCAAATGCTGAGTCGTTACCAGAATTGGGTATGGCTAAAACTGTTTCGCTAACAAGTACAGGTGTAGGTCACGCTTTTCTAAGAAATCAGCGTTGCCGCTCCTGTCGTCTGGTCGATGGTTTTAAGGTAGTTCAAGCAGTCCGCAATGATACCGGCATCGATTGCGTCAATGTTGCCGTCACCATTGACATCTGCAGCAGCACGTTTTTCTGAAGCAGTGGTCCAGTTGGATCCAACACCATTCTCATGGTCAATTATCATGGCGCTGTCGCCATCGTCAATATTGCCGTCGCCGTTGATATCTCCATATACAAGGACTTGGTAGCTGTTGATTGGGCTACCGCCGGGCGCATTGAGTAATCTAACTCTTGTGCCTGTACCACTCCCTTGCTGGGTCGGTGTTACTGCTATAGCAGCTCCGCCCAATGTCTCAAAAAAGTCTGCATTAAACCCACCCGATGTCAAACCGTAGATAAGCTTCCTTATAGGATCAACAACCGGTGTAATTGGGTTGCCCCAATAGTCATGAGATGAGTTAAATATCGGGAGAATTTGAGGGTCATCAATGAAATTCAAGCCGTAAATGGCCGTGTACAGCTGAGACGCAGCTTCGTCAACGATATCCTGACCATCAAATTGGATTTGTCTGTCAACCTGTTGAGCCATCACAATGGCTTCTTCCAGGTTTAGGATGCTTGACTCGGTATAAATTCCTTGAGGAAGATTCGCCAGGCGCTGTTGTGCATCTCTGATATACTGGTCCAACTGTGTATAATCTGCAAAATCTATATAGTCTTTGAGTCCCTTGATCGCCTTGAATAGGTTTTGCCTTGCCGCGGAAACCGTTGATTGTCTTATCCCCGGGAAACTGATCGGCACACTAATAATGGCATCTACACGAACTTTTTCTGCAAAAGTAAGCGCACGCTGATACGCAGCCCAGCTCGTCGCTGTGTAGAGACTCTCATCTAACTCCCGATCATATGCCTTTATGAGTTCGTTGGTCAACTGAGTCGCAACCAGAGCAGGTCTCTTTTGAAGTCTGTTAAAGTAGAAGGTAACCCTGTAGGCAGCCTCTGTATTCAGTTGCAAGTCGAGGCTTTCAGGATCTTCATCGTAAGCGTCAAGCAGATCTTGCACTTCCGCTTTGGCTTGTTTGTAGTTGAAATAGTTGCGCAGTTCCCTAAAGTCTTCTGCGCCGAAGAAGTTGTACCCCGGTTGATCGTACTGCAGGTTTTCATTAAGATTACGTGGTGTGTAGGCATCTAAAAGATTCTGCAAGGCCGTAATACCAACTAAGGGAGTCCCTGCAGCCGGTTTGCGGACATAGGTATCTTTCGTCCAAATGCCCATTACTTGTGAGAGAAGAGGGAAGAGAGATCCTAATAGGGCGCTGCTGTTGGGGTAGAGATGCAGACAAAGGTTTTGAATAAAGGCTCTCATATTAACCTTGGTGAAAACAGATTCGAAGGTCGGTAGGTTCATCGGAAGAATCGTTTGACCGCCAATGAACATCGATAATGCGCGGGAAACAGTGTTCAGAAGTACTTTCGTAACGCCTAGATTAAGCTCGGATAGCGGATTTCGTTTAACAATACTGAGCAGTCCGACATAGTCAAAATCGAGGATGTTACCAAGCAGCCAGTCCATAAGAAGATATTCGGAACCTGTGAACGCAGCCGGTAACCAGTTAACCGGGATGATTCCAAAAATGATTTTATCAATCTTCTGCCAAACGGTGTCCGAAGGCGAGAAGGCAGCCGTGTTGAACAAACCACCGTACACACTGAGGAACCACTCAAAAACTGCGCTTATTGTTTGTTCAAAATTTAGGCCCGCCGGAATATCGATGGGCAGTAAGCCATTGAGGTAGTAGCGCCCAAGAGCCGCACCGACAACAAATACACCGTCGGTGAAGGGATTCAAGTCGCCATTGTCTATCATGGTGTCAAAGTCCATTTCAGGCTCAGGCAGAACGTCCTTCGCC
>JAAYFA010000088.1 GCA_012728445.1 Clostridiales bacterium
ATCTATGACGAAAACCATGAGATGCGGTCCATATTTTCCGATGTGGTCATTGATGGCGAAAATGCTCTTATGGTTGTAAAGCTCCGAGGGAACCTGGGGGATGAGTATAAGGACCAAATATCCAAAGACTTAACGGCGGCGCTGGAAAAGGAAGACTTCAAAACCATCTCTTATGTTATATCGGGCAAACCGGTATTGGACTCATCGCTGAGGACGGAGATGAAATCGAATATGATGATGATGGTTGGGCTTGCCGTTTTCATCATGCTGCTTGTTCTGGCTCTTGTGTTTAAAGTCAGATGGCGGATGCTGAGCCTTGGCATTATATTGGTATCGGTCATCGCAACCTTGGGCTTTATGGGTATTTTGAGCGTGCCTATTACCATGGTATCCATGGCCGTGTTCCCCATACTAATAGGGTTGGGTATTGACTACTCGATACAGTTCCATAACAGATACGAAGAAGAAAAATCGGTCAAAAAAACGATGGTTCAAATCGGCAAAGCCGTTGCGATAGCTGTTTTTGCTACCGTGCTCGGGTTTATTTCCCTGTATGCTTCCCCGGTGCCAATGATTCAGGATTTTGGCAAGATGTTAACCATCGGCGTCATCATCAGCTTTATAGGCAGTATATTCTTACTCATGCCGATATTGCATTTGAGGCAGAACAGCCTCAAGCAAGATGACCATATTGCAAAAGCCGACAGCAACAAGCCTCCGGAAAAGGAAAGATTTCTGGAGAAGATGCTGAAAAAGACAACGAAATTGGTCATCAAATTTTCAATTCCTGTAATCATTATCGCCTTAGGATTTTCAGGTTTGGGGTTTTTGGCCGACAAAAAAGTGGGCGTTGAAACGGATATTGAAACCTTTATGCCACAGGATATGGCAGCTTTGAATGACATCCATGCCATCAGAGACAAGTTAGGTTCAACCGATCAAATGGCGCTCTATATAAAAGACGACAATGTATTAACAGCAGAAAATGTAGGCTGGATACAAGCAAAAACAAAAGACATAGAAGCGAAGTACAGTGACATTGTGGTCGGCGTCAAATCGATCGATACGCTGGTCGGCAATCTTTCATCCGGAGAAGAACTGAGCCACGAAGAATATATCGATACAGTAAGCACCCTGCCGGAACAACAAGTAAGCATGTTCGTGAATGCCGACCGAACGGAATCCGTCATACTCTTAAACATCAAACATTTACCGACGGAAAAACTGCAAGACTTTATAAAACAGTTAAAAGATGATTCAAAAGATACTGCCATGAATGTTCAGATTACCGGGAAGAGCGTTCTGGATGTAGAAATGGTCAACGGACTAACATCCGGCCGAGTGAAGATGACCGTTATAGGCTTAGCACTTGTGTTTGCGGCACTACTTCTTATCTACAGGAACCCCTTTAAGGCAATCATCCCCATACTGCCCGTGGTCTTAATCATTGGCATGTCCGGTGGGCTGATGTATGTGATCGGCATCAAGTACACGCCCATTACGGCGACGCTTGGGGCCTTGGTCTTGGGGATGGGGACGGAGATGACGGTTATGCTGCTTGAGCGGTACTTGGAAGAGCGAAAGCTAGTTAAAGAAAAGCTGGAGTCCATGATTATCACCGTCACGATGATAGGCAAAGCCATTGTGGCGTCGGCCTTGACTACGGTAGGCGGGTTCTCGGTACTAATGGCTTCCCAGTTCATCATACTAAGGGATTTTGGGCTGATGACGGTCATCAACATTACGCTGGCGCTACTGAGCACCTTCATCATCTTGCCGCCCATTATCATGTTATTGGACCGCTTTATTCTGAGCAAAAAGGATAAGCAAAACATTTCAGAATTGAACGAAGCAATCAAAACTATGTGAAGCAAAGCTAAACGAACCGAACAAACAGCAAACTGCCTGTCAAGATGTGTTCATCATCTTGGCAGGCAGTTTTTATGCTTAGTTTATTTTTCCTGTATTGATTATTTCTGCTCCAATGTTGTTTCTTTCATATTTTTAATTGGACAACTCTAAATCCTTGTTCTTCATCCATTGGGCTAAATCATTTGTTTCGGCATACCCTAAACGCAAGAGATTTGTACTGATAGCTTTTGACTGAAAAACGCATCCGATCAAAGACGGAGCAATCTGCGCAACCACTTCTTGATTTAAAGCATCGGAAAAAACATGAACATCAACTATATAGCCGTTTTTAACATCAAATAGGATCTCAACTTCGCCCCATAGAAACCTTTCTTCAAAAGAGACGTTGTATTTGGGGGATTCTCCAATTCGCCATTCCCACGATGAATATTCAGCTTGGTATTCAGCGAGCAATTCCATATCTATGCTTTTTGTTTGTGTTTGAGCCGATCCATATAAAGATATAAATGATTTTATCAGCGCTGCCTTCATCGATTCAACATTGATGGAACCGTTCATTGTCTTTAAATTGCAAATTCTTGAAGCGACACTTTTAATCCCTTTTGATTCGAGCTTTAGTTTTGAGGGTGTTAAATACTGAGCCACTTTTTTTACATCGACATCAATTAATATCGTTCCGTGATGCAGCGCATTTACGGTGGTTTGTTGAAAGGCGTTGCCGGAAAACTTACATTTATTTTCTGAGACGATCAGATCATTCCGACCGTTTAGCTCAACATCTACGCCAAGGCTTTTAACAGCTTGCCGGATAACCTCCATTTGTTTGGGTACGTCGTGGCCTTCTATGGAAGACAAAAATGTAAAATTCAAGTTTTGCAAATCATGGAAGACGGCACCGCCACCGGATGATCGCCGTGCAAGCAATACACCGTCACGGTTCATTTGTTCCAGATTACATTCTTTCCATGGGTTTTGGTTACGGCCAATAACGACCGTATCTCTATTTTGCCACAAATAAATGATGTTGCCATCAATCCTGGAACAGAGCAAGAGCTTTTCAAGCGCTAAATTATAATAGGGATTGTTTGATCCGCTAAATATTATTGTATTTTTCATAACAACTATTAATACCCACTTCTATGCATCTTTCTTGCAAAAATTATACTGCACCCCTGTACAGGTGTCAACTGAAAACCCGCGGGACGGAGTCAAAGGGAAGGAGTGGCCGACACGCTGTGAAGCTAATACGAACGGAATAAATAAAAGACTGCCTATCAAGGTGTGTTAATCACTTTGATAGGCAGTTTAAATGTTATGCTAAAAATTTAAGAGTTTTTTAGCAGCTTGCCGTCCGGTTGCTTTTGTGCAGCGAGGTTATTGGTTTTATTGAGCTGTCTCATCTCAACCCACAACCATATGCCCTTTAAGACAAATGCGCCGATATCGGATGCAGGCGATGACCACCATACGCCGTCCAAGCCCCAGAAGTGGGGGAGAACAAATAAAACCGGAATAAAGATAAATACTTGTCGCGACAAGCCCAACATCGTCGCTTGGTTCGGTTTGCCGACAGCTTGAAAATAGCTGGCACTAATCATTTGCATGCCGACCAGAGGAATAAACTTGAAAAAGATATTCATGGCATAGACCGTTTGTTCAATCAATACAGGATTGCTGTTAAACAGTCCGGCAATCTGAGCGGGGAAAATCTTAGAAATGATAAAGCCGAGCGTGATGATGGAAGTAGCGGCGAAAATCGTTAGCTTTAAAGTGTCTTTCACACGGTCAAATTTTTTAGCGCCATAATTATAGCCGACTATCGGTTGGGCGCCTTGGCTGATGCCCATGGCCGGCATGATTAAGAAGGTTGTAACACTCATGATGATCCCGACTGAGGCCAAAGCTATATCGCCGCCAAAGCTGGCGAGCTGTCGGTTTAAAATGAGCTGCTGAATGCTGCCGGTTACCTGCAACGCAAATGTCGGCACGCCAACCAATACAATTCCCTTCACCAATAGTTTTTTGAGTTTAAGGTTTTCAAGTCGAACTTTCAGCATGCTTTTTCCGGAGAAAAAATAGTGGAGCACCCAGGTGCTGGTAACGCTATAGGCAATAATCGTGGCGAAGGCCGCACCTTTAATACCCCAGTCAAAGATGAAGATAAAGATGTAGTCCAGCACAATGTTTGTGACGGTTCCGATTAACATGGTATTCATTGCCATTTTTGGGTTGCCTTCGGCGCGAATAAAATTGTTCATGCCGGTGCCAATGGTAAACAGTACATTGCCCAGTAAAATGATTCTCATATAGTCCGTGGCGTAGGGTAATATGTCCGCACTGGCGCCGAATACGATTAAAATCGGTTCAAGGAATATGAAGCCGACTACGGTTAAACTGATGCCAATAACCAAAAACAGCGTTAAAGCATTGCCGATAATATTCTCGGCTTCCGATTCGTTTTTTTCACCCAAACGAATCGATATCAGGGCAGTAGCGCCCATGCCGATTAGCATCGTAAATGCCAAAAATGTTGTAATAATAGGGAAGCATACCGTAACGGCGGCAAGGCCTAAATCGCCTACCCCTCGGCCAACAAAAATGCTGTCTACGATGTTGTACAAAGCGCTCACCAATAAGCCGACGATCGCCGGCAGTGAAAACTTTAACAAGAGCTTTGGAATTTTTTCCGTTTCCATTTGTACAGATCTATTCAAGATGATGTCTCCTTTGAATCTTTAGTTTGCGCGACAGGTACTATACTACACTTATCGGTTAATAGCAAGCGCGGCGGAGAAAGCTCGGTACTTTTTCCGCCACGAAATAGCCCTTCCATTTTACTGTTTACTTATAGTATACTGTAATGAATAATGCATATAATATTGTCAAAAACACAGGGCTAAAAACCCTGTCAATTATAAATTTGGATGTGAAGGGGCGTACATTTCGTGAAGAAAATAACGATACCGGAATATATGTTCCCCGCATTCGCCGCGCAGGGGATCGATACTTCCGAGCTTATATACGCCATACATACCGATTTGGTTCTGGACAGTGAAGACACCGATGTTTATATGGCCGTGAGCAAGGAAAGCCTGTTCGTCCTCTGTGGCGTGGAGAAAGTGGCAAAGACAGCCGGAGCACGCCGGGTGACGACCGTTTTTGAAGCATCAAAAACGGAAAAATATTCTCTGGTCGAGTTGGGTAAGCTGAGCACCGAAAGGCTGCTTTCTACAGGCCGCCTGTACAGCGAGAAGGACGACGCGGCCAAAATTCTGCTGGTGTTTTCCGTCGGTTTTTTAGCGGATGTAGAGCGGCTGATTAAAGTTGTGAAAAACATCATTGAAGGCCGAACACCTCTTGAAGAAATTGTCGTGGACGATAAACTGTTCTGCCCGAAATGCGGCACCCGCTACCCGGAACCGGAGCGCAAGCTTTGCCCGAAGTGTATGGACAAAATCTCAATAACACGGCGGCTCTTAGGCTTTTTTAAATATTATAAAAATAAAGTCGCCATTATCCTCATCACGATGCTGGCCGGCTCTGCGTTCGCAGTGGTTTCTCCGCTTATCGGAACAAAGTTTTTGTTTGACGATGTGCTTACCGAAGGCGGCAACTATTATGGCGCTATTTTGGGTGCGGTTGGTCTGATACTTTTTGTAAGAGCGGTTCATGTGACATTTAACATCTTGTTTTCCTATGTGCTTGCGCGAACAGTCCCGTGGATTGTTTATGACTTGAAACTGAAGATTTTTGAAGCCATGCAGCGGCTGTCTGTCGGCTTTTATACCTCTAAACGCACGGGCTCGCTCATGAACCGTGTCAACCGTGACGCAAACAATATCTACTGGTTTTTTGTTGACGGCTTCCCTTATGTGATTGTGAACATCATTACTTTCACGGGAGTAATCACCTTGATGTGCGTGCTGAGCCTTAAGCTCGCCATCGTGTGCATGGTTATTTTGCCCATTGCCATCGGCTTGTTTAGCCTTTTATGGCGCGTTTTTCGGCGCTTCCACCACAAGAACTGGGTTTACAACGCTCAGCTCAACTCCATGGTGAGCGATTCCGTCAACGGGCAGCGGGTCATTAAGGCGTATGCGCGCGAGGATGATGAATCAAAGCGTTTTTCCGAGATGGGCGGCAAGTTGGCCGATGTGGATATAAAGGCAATCAACATGGAGTACACGGCTTTCCCTCTTATTTACACATTCTTGTTTTTGGGGCAGGTTATTGTTACCGCCATAGGCGGCATGATGGTCTTGAATGGCGAGATTACCTTGGGGACCCTGCTAACCTTTATCGCTTACCTGTCGATGCTGTACGGACCGCTGGAGTTTATGTCCTGGGTGTCCAACTGGTGGGCGCGCTGTGTAGATTCGGCCCAGCGGGTTTTTGAAATTATGGATGCCGAGCCTGACATCGCCGAGCCTGATGTACCCGTGGTGCTCGATAAAATTCGGGGCGATATTGAAATACGCGGTGTGAAGTTTGAATACGACCCCGCGACACCGGTGCTCAAGGGGATTGATTTATCCGTGGAGGCAGGGAAAATGCTGGGCATCGTCGGTAAAACCGGAGCGGGTAAATCTACGCTGGCAAACCTCATCGCCCGCCTGTACGACGTGACGGAAGGTTCTATAACCGTTGACGGCGTCAATGTAAAAGAGCTGTCCCTCGCGCAGCTGCGCAAAAGTATTGGCATTGTGTCACAGGATATTTACCTGTTTATCGGTACCATAGCAGATAACATTCGGTATTCAAACCCCGATGCCGGCATTGAAGAAGTGATTCGCGCGGCGAAGATTGCATCGGCCCATGATTTTATTATGCTGCTCCCCGACGCTTACGAAACAAAGGTGGGTGCCGGCGGGCAGGACCTATCGGGCGGCGAAAAACAGCGTTTGTCTATCGCACGGACGATTTTGCAAAACCCGAACATTTTAATTCTAGACGAAGCTACTGCGGCGATGGACACACAGACCGAAGCGAATATTCAAAAAGCGCTTTTTAACCTGCAAAGCGGCCGTACGACGATTGCCATTGCGCACCGCCTTTCCACCCTGCGCGATGCCGACAGCTTAGCGGTGTTAAGCGACGGTATTGTGGTGGAAAGCGGCACGCACAAGGAACTGATGCTTAAAAAAGGCGAATACCATAAGCTTTACACCATACAACTGGAAGGCCTTAAGACGATCAATATGGAAGATTAGTATTGGAGGGATTCCCTTGGCAACAACACAAAATACAACAGCGTCCGACCTGTCGGATGCCATCGACATTGGCTTGCTTGACCCTCAAAAAGCCGAGTTCTACCTCACACCGGGCGGCTTTACCGGCTTAAAATACGGGGAAGCCGATTATAAGCGCATTACATTGCGGCGCGCGCTCCCCATCGGTCAGCCTATGGCATACATTTCGGTGGCGGACCACGATAATAAGGAAATCGGGATGATTGGCGCCGTTTCCGAACTAAGTGAAGAACAGCGAATTATCGTCACGGCGGAACTTGAAAACCGCTATTATTCACCCACCATAGTTGAAGTGAAGTCCGTAAAGGATAAGCTGGGTTATGTTTATATTGAGCTTGTCATCGGCAGGGAAGGGCATCCATACGAAAAAACCTGCACGGTGAAGGATGTCAGTAAAAATATCCGCCTGCTGGGTGACGACAGACTTATTATTTTTGATGTTGATGGCAACCGATATCTCATCAATTCGTTGTCGAAGCTGGATAAAAAGAGCCTGAGTCGGTTAGAGCCCTATATGTTCTGATTACCGCATACGCATGAGAACAAATACCGGGGAAAGGGTGGGTTGCCAAGTTGAAACAACATCTATTTGAATATGATCTCAATCTGAATATGCAACCCGCTAATGGCACGCTGAGCTTTGATGAAACGGGGCGCATTGTGTCCCGCATTGGCGATGAAGTGCTGATGGAACTGACCGCCGAAGATGTAGCGGAGGCATCGGTTATCGCGGGTGTGGGGTGCGGTCTGCTGTATATAAAAAAGACCGACAAGAGTGACCTCTTGCTGTGCCGCTTTACCATGTCCGCCATGAAGGCGGCGGGTGAGTTCTGCAAGGTGGTCAATTATTTTATACAGACCAAGGAATACGCTGCCCCGGATGAAGAAGAGACGCCCATTTGCGAAAAGTGCGGTCGTCCTCTTGTCGAAGGGATGTCCCAGTGTCTATTCTGCTACAATAAAATGAGTGTCATAAAACGTGCGCTGGAGCTGATGCGCCCCTTTGCCAAAAAAATCTTGATAGCCGAGCTGTTTTTAACGCTGTCCTCTGTCATTTATCTGCTCGTACCGCTCTTTAGTCGTTACCTAATAGATGACTATTTGCGCCCGATGACGGGGACCTTTAAACAGATTTTGATGTTGGCGGGTGCCATGCTGATAGCCAGAGTCTTGGGCGAAATTGTTTTTATCGTAAGCTCCAGAGTCTTTAACAAAGCCAGCATACAATATGCCACGCATCTGAGAAACGCCGCGTTTGAAAAGATTCAAAAGTTGTCCATGAATTCCTTATCCAAGCGGACTTCGGGCGACCTGATTAAACGTGTGATGGATGACACGAACACAATCATGCAGTTTATGTCCGATGGTGGGCGCTGGGCAGTGGAACAGATGATTATGTTTGTCGTTGTGCTTGTTATTCTTATGTTCACTAATATTAAGCTAACGCTGCTTGTCTTCCTCCCCGTGCCTGTCGTCATGTTCGGTATGTCCCGATTTTGGAAGCTTATTAATATGCGTTACGAGCGGCAATGGCGAAAGAACTCAAAATGCCAATCTATTTTGCACGACATTATCAAAGGAATACGCACGGTCAAGTCCTTCGGCAAAGAAGAACTTGAAATTAAAAAATTCTCTCATGCCACCCGTGAACTCGCACAGGTGTCGTCCGACAACGAGGCCCTGTGGGCTCGACTTTTTCCGCTGATGACCTTCTTTACGGGTATCGGCGAATTTTTGGTGCTGTATTTCGGCGGAAAGGACATTATAGGCGGCACGCTGAGCTTTGGCGTTCTCGTTCAGTTTACGATGTATATTACGTATGTGTATGCGCCGCTACGCTGGCTTGTCTCTTTCCCACGTTGGTTGGCTGAGGCCATGACGGGGATGGTAAAGGTGTTTGAAATTTTGGATGAAGAGCCGGATATAACGTCCATCGCCAACCCGAAAAACGTGCCTGTCTGCGGCAGCGTGTCTTTCGAAGGCGTGTCCTTCGGCTATAAATCCTATGAGCCTGTGCTCAAGGACATTAATCTCGATATAAAACCCGGAGAAATGGTCGGCATCGTCGGTCGCTCCGGTTCGGGCAAGTCGACCATGATGAATTTAATTATGCGCCTCTACGACCCAAGTCAAGGCAAGATTCGCATCAACGGGACGGATATTAAGGAGATGTCGACCGACCATCTGCATCAAAATATCGGGGTTGTTTTTCAGGAGACTTTTCTTTTTGCGGGGTCTATCTACGAAAACATTGCCTATGCCAAACCCGATTCGACAGCGCTCGAGGTGTTTGCCGCGGCCAAAGCGGCCAATGCCCATGATTTTATTATGAAGACGGCAGACGGGTATAACACAATTATCGGTGAAAATGGATATTCGCTTTCCGGTGGGGAACGCCAGCGGTTATCAATTGCAAGGGCCGTTATTACAAACCCGGATATACTCATACTCGATGAGGCAACAAGCTCTTTGGATGTCGAAACCGAATCCGTTATACAGGAAAGTCTGAACCGCTTGGTGAAAGGGCGAACCACCATTGCCATCGCCCATCGCTTGTCAACCC
>JAAYFA010000236.1 GCA_012728445.1 Clostridiales bacterium
ACATCAAAACCAATAACTTCGTTTGTCGACTCATCCAAAAATTCGAAAGGCTTGAATTCTGCGTTGGTTGCAACTTTAAGTTTCATTGGTGTTACAGCCGTGGTTTGGCCGGTTGCGTTTGTGGTTTTTTTGCCGGCATCGTCTGTTTTGCCGCAGCCTGCGAACATGGAAAACGCTAAAGTGAGTGCCATCAGTAGGGTAATGATTTTTACGGATTTTTTCATATTTTTTCCTCCAATATTTTTATTGGGCTTATTATATCAATATGTTTGATGTTTTGCAAGCCTTAATCGGATAATTTTACATGATTAATCACTATTTTGTTGAATTAACGCAGTAAAGATGCATATTTATGCGTCTTTACTGCGTTAAAGTTTATTAAGGGAGACCGGCTATTCTTGTTTTTGATAGAGTCTTACATAGTCTACAACGAACTCTGTTGTAAAATCTTTGTCATGCGTTACTTCGCCGGGCAAACAAAGAGAAGCAATCACTTGCTCCGGAATTTTTGAGGTTCCGTCCGCAAAGGAAGTCCGTCGTGTTTCAACCCCGTTGATATAAAAAACATATTCGTTTTCATCCCATTCCAGGCCATAGGTGTTGTATTCCTCGTAAATGTTTTTGCCATAAAAAAGACCAACCGTTAAACTGTTTAGCCCTTCGCCATTGGTAGGGTCGCCTTCCATGCCACTGCACCAAATGGTCTGATGGACACCGTTTTTCCTTAAAGCGTTTTTGCCATAACTCATCGCTTCAAAAATGTCTATCTCCGCTCCGCCGACGCCACCTTTAGAAATGTCCGCCGTATAGGAATAGTTGGATTGCAGCCAAAATGCGCTCCAAAACTGGTCGTCGGGGTTCGCGATGCATCGCATTTCAAAATAACCGAATGTAGGGTCTTCTTTTACTTTGACCATGCCGGCATACCAGCCCGGGCCATATTTTCCGTCCTCCAAGTATTCGCCGCGTATAATCATGTTGCCGTTTTCAACTCTCACCTGGCTGTCGGCAAAAAAGCCGCCGGCAGCTTTACCTTGCCCTCTGTGCGTCCACTTTGCCAAGTCCAGTGTGTCGCCGTCAAAGTCATCTTCAAAAATCAATTCGTAACCGCTCAAGTCCAAATCTGCGCCCCCCGGCGTCATGGGCATGTCAAACCATATGCAGCCCAAAGTCTGCATCACAACAATCAGCACCGCCAACCGGCTTTTGCCGTTGAGCAAACCTTTTAACGCACGCTTGGTTTGCTCCAGTGCTTGCGTCTCCCGCCACCGCATGCCGGAAAAAAACAATTTTTCAAACATAAAAACCCTCCTGCATCATTTTAACTGTCAGTTTTTTTGCTTATCACTCTTTAGGAGACCGTAAAAGTATCACTTAGAAAAGTCTCACTTGTAAGACCAAAAGAGTTTACGGCGAAAACACGAAGGGTATATTTGCCTTCGTTCAGCCCGCGCAGTACATGTTGCTCCGTATAATCGGTATCGTAACCTAATATGTAGTTTTTGGCAAAGTGGCGTATATAGGTGGTTCTTCCGATTTCGTCTATAAGTTCATACAAATAGTATTTCGATGGCACGCTCTGATTCGCCGCGCCGAAGGTGAGAACAACACGGTCGTCATCTAATTGGACCGAAATTGATTGATTGTCAAAAAACGGCATTTTGCCTTTGCCGAGCAGTAAAGCTGTGCGCGTAAAGCTATTTTTGTTATAGAGGTTCATTGTAAAACGTTCGCCGAATTTTACACCGAAGTTGAAATTGACCTTATCTAATGTAAAGGCATTTTTCTCGACATCTACGTCCAAAATCAAACCGTTGTTGACTTCGCTTCTAAAAGGCACATCGTCCGACTTCTCAATGCCGAGCAATTCGGGGTTTATCAAATAATCTTTGTTCTTTAAACTCGCATGGTTTCCGCTTAAAAAATCTTTTATAGAGATATCTTTAGGAATATCCTCTTGTTTCAACCAGTCAAAGTCAAAGTAACTGGTGGTCCCTGTGTTAACCATTGTGAAATCTTTTTGTACAACAGAGCGTTCATCACTCAAGCAATAGTGCGAGTGGCTTGTAAATACAACCGCCTGCGGGTAATTTTGGAGAATAGTATAGATTTCTTCAAACTGCGGTGTTGCCCAGTGCCCTCCTGCGATAGAGTCGTCAATGGGCATGTGGAGAAACACGAATATAGGTTGTTCGGGGGCTTCTTTGGCGGCTTGGGTCAACTGGTTTTTTAAGAAGGCAATCCTTTGCGCATTATAAGTGCCGTCGGGTAATGTGCCGTTGATTTGGGCGAGTTCTTCATCCTTTTTTTCAACTTTAGAGTTTGCAATAGAAATAAAGCTATAGCCGTTTATAATCGTGCGAGCGTTTAAGGGCAGATTTGTTGCTTTAAAGAATTGGTGTTCTTGGCTCGCACCATAAAACTCGTGGTTGCCCATGGGGTAGATAAAGTGTGGTGTATCGCTCCTGTCTTCCCCATAAACATTATCAATAACCTTGTTATAGGCACTGTAACCGGCATAATCGCCTACAGCATTGACGATGTCACCGTTTAAGATGACCATATCTACATTCTGTGTCTTAAAATAGTTCAACGCTTTGATTAAATGGTCAGCACCATTTGCTACAGTGGTATAGTCCCAGGCATACAGGTGTTTTTCCAGCTGTGGCAACTGCACATCCGAAAGAATACCAACTTTAATTTTATCCTTGGATTTGGCTTCTACAGTTTCAACCTTATACTGCATTTCCTTTGGAACTTGTGTGAAATGAACGGCGGCGAAAATGCCGATTGTAATCAAAACAACAAGCAAAATGACGGCTAAAATGACGATTTTTGACTTGTTCGTTTTCGACACATCCTTCATACAAAAAAATAAACGAGTCATTTAAAGAAAAGCGAGTGAACTTATTTCGTATTGCATTTATAATACCACATTCGGCCACGCATATCAAAGAAGATTAGAGCAATAAAAGCTTTCTGTAAAAAAATGAACCCGATGCCACCGTATGCAAATAAATTAACAATTTTGACACGCTTTCAAAACAGATGCACAGCAGATGAATGATATGATATAAATAGACTTTTCACACAGAAAACGCTTGTGAAACGACTATCGTCTGATTTGGAGGAAAGGACCAACAATGAAAAAGTTATTTATTATTATTGCAGCAGCGCTGCTTGCCATTACAACAGGCGCCTGCGCTGCTAAGCCGGCACCGGACACGACGGAGAATACTGCAGGTGTAACGGGCGAAGCGGTGGGGGATAAAACCTATAAAAAGCAGGACGGCGTGGAGGTCATCTATCTTGCCGGCGGCTGCTTTTGGGGGTTGGAAAAACTCATGGAGACCCTGCCGGGTGTTACCGACGCAACCAGCGGCTACGCCAATGGGGCGGGCAAAGACCCAACATATGCGACTGTCAGCGGCGGCAACTCTGGGTATCGGGAGACGGTGCGTGTTGAATACAATCCGGACAAGGTAAGCCTCGACATGATTCTGTTTACCTTCTTTTCAGCGATTGACCCAACGGTTGAAAACAGGCAGGGCAACGACGTGGGTTCGCAGTACCAGTCGGGGATATATTATGCGGACGATGCTTCCGAGGCGACAGCACAGCGTATTGCAGACGTAGAGCGTGGACGTTACAGTCCTTTCAAAGTGGAGATTAAGCCGCTTACCTCTTTCTACGATGCGGAAAAATATCATCAAGACTACTTAGAGAAAAATCCGGGCGGTTACTGTCACATCACCTCAAAGGATTTTGAGCGGGCGGCCAAGAGCATTGTCGACCCGGCAAAATACCCGCGCCCCTCTGATGATGTGATCAAAGCAAAGCTAACCGAGGAACAGTATAATATAACGCAAAAATCCGGCACAGAGCCGGCGTTTGACAATGAATACTGGGACAAATTCGAGAAGGGTATCTATGTCGACATCGTGACGGGGGAGCCGCTCTTCTCTTCGCGCGACAAGTTTGACCCCGGCACCGGCTGGCCCAGCTTTACGCAGGGTATTGACGATAATGCGCTAATACTTATTGCCGACAATTCTTTTGGGATGAAACGCACCGCCGTCCAAAGCCGCGCAGGCAACTCGCATTTGGGGCACGTGTTTTACGGCAAAAAAGAGTCGTCCACCGGCGCACGTTTTTGCATCGACAGCGCCGCGCTGCGGTTCGTTCCCGTGGGGGATATGGAAGCACAGGGTTATGGCGATCTGAAGGATTATCTAGGATAAGGCAGGGCTGTCAACAAGCTCACCTTCACGATAACACTCATTTGCTTCTTAAGAGATTTGTAAAAACATCCGGTGACGTTTTCTGCTGAAAGCGAAGCCAATAACCGGCTATCAGTGACGATAACATTGTTGTGAGAATCAGCACGGTGAAGAACTCCGTGTTGATGATGCGGTAAGAATACGCCACTGTGGCCAGCACAATGCCGGGACCGCCCCTTGCGTTCATGGTGATGGCAAAATTAATGATTGTCCTCTTATTATAACCGGACAGTAGAAGTGTGCCGCCGGTTCCCGCCGCCTCAAGCAAAAACACGATGATAAAGAAAAGAATAAACCGAGGGAACGAGAACTCATGGATGACATTCAGTTGAATCCCGACAAGCGCAAAATAAATTGGGATAAAAAAGGAAAATGTAAAGTTTGAAACACTCTGCATTTTTTCCTTTGTTTTTTCGTTTAGTTCGGAGAAGGATTTGACGATGTAGCCGACCAGAAAAGACGAATACATAATATTGACATTCAGCCGGCTAAACAAAGCAATAACGAAGAACAGAGAAATAAAGCTTATCGAAAAAAAATCTCCGGAATGAATGGCAAATTTCAGCCTGTGCAGCCTGTCGCACAGCAACTTCACCACGATAAAGACGCCGATTGTTACAAGAACAATGGGAATGACAGTGAATAATTTCACGCCGCCGGCAGAAACGATGCTTATAGAGATATTCAGGAGAATGAACAAGATCAAGTCTTGAAATGTGGAAACTGTTAAAACCGTATTTGAAAACCTCGTGTTCATAATGCCCATGTCAAAGAAGATTTTCGAAATGACAGGAATAGAGGTGATCGCCGCCGCAATCATAAAAACAATCAGATACGCAGGATAACTCTGTGCGGACCCGATGTAGTTTTCACCGAATATCCGCGCGAACGGCACCGCGCCAAGCATGGGCAAAACCGTTGAGCCCGCAAGCAATAGCCCCATGTTCCGCATGTCGTTCTTTTTAAATTCTATCTTTGTATTAAAGCCGGAGGAAAACATTAGAAAGACCAAGCCCAACTGATAGAATATGTTCAGAACCTTACCTTGCCCCTGATAGGCCAGGAACACGGAACTGATGAGTTGTGGAAAAAAGTGATAAAGGCAGCTCGGCCCGAACAGCATCCCGCCGAGAATTTCGCCCACCACCTTGGGGGCTTTGAGGAATTCGAACAGCTTCCCGAAAAGAAAAGCACTCAGCAACAGCAAACCTATGGCCGTTAGCGTTACTATAATTTCTCGCTCGTTCAGTGTTTCAAGAAACATAAACAAAACTCCAATACACACTCTGTTTTTAAACGCCTTTACAGTATGATTGCATTATATCATATGTTATACTGTGAATACCATACCTCAGTGAGCGTAAAAGGATATCGAGATGGGGCGACATGGCATGACGAATAAAGATACAATTCAATATGATTAAGGTGGAAAGTTTATGCTTCAAAAAGGCGAGTTTAAAAGCAGGTTATTGAACATCAGATATTTGCTGTTTACTTCTGTACTGTTGTTGCTTGTTATGTTTGTGTTGCCGTTTTATAGTGTTGGTTCTTATTCGATTATTAAACACACAACCAGCCAATTAGGCGCGCAAAATACGCCCAATGCTTGGATGATGAATGTAACTTTTATTCTTGTGGGCATTTCATGTTTGTTGGAAGCGTGGCTGCATTTAGGCGAGTTTTGGCTCCATAAATTCCTGCTAAGTGCTTTTGGGCTGGGCCTAGTGCTTACGGGGATATTCCGGCATGCGCCAATTGTTGAAGGCGTTATCTTTGAGGCGACAGCCGATAAACTTCACTCACTATTTGCTACAGTTGTTGGTTTTTCCTTCACTTTTTTTGCCATTTCAACCGCTTTTATAGAAAAAGCGGTAAAACATCGAGCCGTTGATATTTCTGTTGGCGTTATAGCGACTATCTTATCAATACTCATGGGTGACCTTCCGGATTATTCCGGTATATGGCAAAGAGCGATTTTTATTATTTCTTTCGCATGGCTGATTTTAATGTTTGAAAGAATGAGATTGCTTAATGTGCCAAGAGAATCAGCGGTTCACACACCGTAAAAGCACGATATAATATGTCCAAGAATATAATAATGCCAAGGGGGGAGGAAAATAACATCCCCCCTTGGCATTATTTTTATTTTTAAAAAAGTGCTTGACAATAAAAGTTAGATGTTGTATTATGTGTAAGTGCTTACTAACATAAGGAGGAAAAATCATGGAGACTAAAGACGCATCAAAGAGAATGAATAAAGAAGATCGCAGAAAGCAAATATTAAATGCCGCCATGGCAGTCTTTACCGAGAAAGGCTTTATTGGCAGCACTACTTTAGAAATTGCAAAAGCCGCAGGCGTTTCGGAAGTGACGTTGTTCAGGTATTTTTCATCAAAGCAAGAAATGTTCTTAGCAGGGATTGAGCCCATCCTGTTCAGCACCTTAGAAGGGTCGATAAACACTTCGGTTGAATTAAGCTCCGAGGCTAAACTGGAATATATTTTGTATGAAAGGATAAGTTTCATATCAAGCAACTACAAGGTCGTCAAATTAATCTTGACAGAGGCGCCTCTCCTGTCGGAACTCGGGCGCGAAAGCTTTATGAAAAGGATACTGCAAATCCTTGAAACCATGCTTCTTCAAATAGGCGTGTCGGTAAAGGATAAAGAGTTCACCTTGCGGTTATTGATGGGGTCCATATTGTCATTTTTATATATGCCGGAAGCGGATGAAAAAATGATTAAAGAATATGTCGGTAAAATGGCGGCACTTATATTACAAGACAAAAATAAAACATAAGGCGGATTAGATGGAAAGATTATTTAAAGGCATAGGCAGTTTAATTGAGAAGAAGCCCGTTAAAACACTATTAATGGCCATACTGGTATTTGCAATACTAATTTCCGGCGTATCAAGAATGCGCATGGCAACGGGGAACGAGACCTTGGTCCAAGGCGACAACGAAGTATACCTATCAAACAAACAGATGGAAGATTCTTTTGGTGGGGATTCTGTTCTGGTCCTGTTTACAGACAAAACACAAGGGAATTTATTGTCACACGAAAACATACAAAAGATGTGGAATGTAGAGCAACGGTTTAAATATGAAGACAACATTTTTTCTTTCATGAGCCCGGCCGGCATCGTTCATCAAATGACCGAACGACAAAGCATAGAAATCAAAAAGCAGGTCCTCCCCTTAAGCGACGGTTTAGCGGATATGAGCGTTAAGATGATAGATGTTGGGAACACGCTTAATTCAAAGGATATCAAGGACCCGAAAGAAATAGCGGAAAAGCTGAATGGCCTGTCCGAATCGACGGAAATGTTTGGCAAGCTCATTGAGGGCCAAGACAACCTTACCGAAGCGGCGAAACAAATTCAAGGTGGCTTGTTTACCGCGGCGGACGGGCTGGGGATGGCATCCGAAAAACTCAAAGACCTCAGTAAGCTTGCCGGTGCAAACCTTGTACTAAAAGTGGCGCTAGATACTATTGCAGACAATATAAACACCAGCTCGCAGGGCATCAGAACCATAGGCGAAAAAACATCGAATATTCAAGAGGGGACGAAAAACACCTCAACAGCGCTAACAAAAATCAGCGGCAAGTTGACGGAAGAAACGTCCTCTATGAAGGACGGTCTAACAGACGGAATCGATCCGGCTGATTTGAAAGAAATGGCAACAGGCTTTGTCACGATGGGCGAAAAGCTCGGCGATGTGTCGACAGGGCTTGCGACCTTCCATACCAAAAGCAACATGATGGTAGCGGACATCCCCGCCGACCAAGCAGAGCTGGACAATGTAATCTATGACGAAAACCATGAGATGCGGTCCATATTTTCCGATGTGGTCATCGATGGCGAAAATGCTCTTATGGTTGTAAAGCTCCGAGGGAACCTGGGGT
>JAAYFA010000035.1 GCA_012728445.1 Clostridiales bacterium
CATCCGAACAAAACCAAATGAGCTACAGCGATATTTTGCTTACGCAAAAGTTGGTGAAGTCCTATGTGCTGATTATGACCAGCGATACAAACATTGAACTTGTTAAGAAAGAGATCGGGACGGAGTTGACCGTCGGGCAATTAAAATCTTATGTTAAGATTTCGGGCGTGGGCGAAACCGAGGTTCTTAAAATAAACGTTGAAAACAAGGACCCCGTGCTGGCGCAGAGCATCGCAAATGCTGTGGTAAAAGTTTCGCCCGCCACGATTATTCGCGTGATCAAAGCCGGTAGTGCCGAAGTGATTGACACGGCAAAGGTCCCGGCAAAACCGGTGAAGCCCGTTGTATGGCAATATGCCGCTATCGGTACGATGCTGGGCTTGATGCTTTCAGTCGCACTGATATTCCTGAGAGACTTCTTTGACAACACCTTTAAGACCGAAGATGACGTCCGGAATGTTTTGGACCTCCCTGTTATCACCTCCCTGCCCGAGATTATGAAGGGCGGCGCCACCATTGTTACGGAGGAAACCCCGTTCGATTACAAAGAATCGTTTAAGGTGTTGCGAACTAAAATTCAGTTTTCCGGCGTAGACGGCAACATGAAGAAAATTGCCATTACAAGCTCAGGCCCGTTTGAAGGCAAGACCACCGTTTCCATCAACCTTGCTTTAACCATGGCTGAAACGGGCAAACGTGTCCTACTGATTGATGCGGATTTGAGAAAACCGAAAGTGCATAAGACGCTGAACATGCCGTCCGAGCCGGGTATATCCAATGTGTTGACCCAGCAAGAAGAGTTAGCGAATGTTATCAAAAAGGTACCGAACTTTGATTCGCTGGATATTGTCACCTGCGGGGTTATACCGCCTAACCCGACTGAGCTGCTTGGTTCCCACCAAATGGAAGCGTTTATTGCAAGTATTGAAGACGATTACGATTACATTATATTTGACACACCGCCTATCGGTCTTGTTGCGGATACCGCAGTGCTTTCTAAGATGTTGGATGGCGTTATTTGGGTTGTCAGTTATGGCAGGACCGTGAAAGAGACCGCCACCTTTGCCAAGGACACGCTGGATAGTGTGGATGCCAATATTATCGGCTGCGTATTTAACCGTGTCAAAGCAGACAGCTATGGTAACAGAGGTTATTACAGAAAGTATGGCAGCAGGTACGGTAGTCGTTATGGTTACAAGAGAGGAAGCTACGGCTACTCCAACCGCTACAGTTACGGTTACCGGTATGGCTACGGCTATGGGGAAGAAGCCCCTGAAAAAACGAAAGAAAAAAAGAGCTTCTTCAAAATCGGCAAAGGCAGTAGCAACGACAACCAAGATAGCCAAAACAACAGTGATACGCAAGAATAAAACGAACATATAATCTACAACAAGCCTCATTTTTGTTATTGCATAACATGAATGAGGCTTTGTGGTTCCGGATGAATTTTTTGGTAAGGATTATTTGGAAGGATGCGATTTTATGAAAAATACCGAGCTGTTGAAAAAGGTCACCTGTGTGTGCACTGCACTGGTGCTGATGCATGTCGCTCTTTTAGATGTGACGGCGGCTGTGCAGCCCGATAACTTAGCGAATGCAGCAAGGCAAATACAAAACAACAAGTTGTATACAGACAGTACACCTTGCATCGTTTCAACGACGTACCCGGCAGAAGATGTTGTCGTTGCGGATATTATTGCCACACAAGCGCCCTATTTTGCGGACACTACCGGTGTGGTGGACAGTACGATAGCCATACAAAGGGCACTTGACGACTGCCATGCGGCAGGTGGCGGCACGGTGTTTTTGCCCGCGGGTAAATATTTGATGACGGCAGGCGTCACGGTGCCCGGCTTTGTAACGTTGCGCGGGGACTGGCAGGACCCGGATACAGGCACGGATTACGGCACGATTATTTTGGCCGATGTGCCGAGCACCACCGACAACCTTCCGGCTCTTTTTACCGTGCTGGGAAGTGCCGGTGTCATGGGTCTTACGGTGTACTACCCCGGTCAACGTATTGACGATGTAAAACCGTACCCGTACACGTTCTATGTGTCCGGAGCGGGCGGCTTTATGCTGCAAAGTATCGTCAACTGCACCGTGATAAACGGCTACAAGGGAATCGGTGCGTGTGTGGATGGCGGCGGGCACGAAATGATGACGATTGACACGGTGAAGGGCGCTTTCCTCTACTGTGGGGCGACGGCTTACAATCAGTCCGATGTCGGCACTTGGAAAAACTTGACGGTCAGCAACCGGTATTGGGCCGAGTCGGGCGCGGGCTTTACTGCTCCACCGCGTGAGGCGATTGATGCCTATACAAGAAAAAACACCATAGGCCTGGTTCTTGGTGATTTGGAATGGACGCAGTTCGCAAACATTGAAATAGCGGACTGTAAATATGGGATGCATATTGTAAAAGGCAAACGAATCGAGTTTGCGGGTTCGCTGTTTGATGTAAAAATTGAGCGGTGCGATGTCGGGATTCAAGTGGATTCAATCGACACGCGGTGGGGTATGGTTATAGCGAAAAGTCAGATAAACGGCAGCAAGAACGCAATTGTCAACAACACCTTCGGCGTGGTGAAAATGAGCGGTACGACCCTTTCCGGCGGAAGAGTCGGCGGAAGGATTATATTCAAAGATATCGGTGAGTTCTTCAAGTTTATTCAATCGATTTTTAAAAACGGATTTTTGGCTAATTGCAAATATCTCTTTGAGTGCGGTGCCCTTGATGCGTTCGAGGTAGATTACGATGCCGCACTGCATAAGCCGGCGGAGCAGTTGTTCGTAGTGGAAGCAGACAAAAACGGTGCACAGGATGCTACTCCCTCCATTCAGGCAACGCTAAACCAAGCGGCAGAAACAGGTGGCGTGGTGTATTTGCCGGCCGGTAAATACAGAATGAACGCCCCGGTAACCGTGCCCGCCGGTGTGGAGCTGCGCGGGGCAACCTCTGTCGCGACACGGGACCAGCAGGGCAGCAGTAAAGGAACCGTTATTCTGGCTTATTACGGGCTGAACCCTGTAAATTCGGACAGCGACACGGCACTCGTGACGCTTGGCGCGAACGCGGGAGTGCGTGGCATTCGATTCTTTTACCCCGAAAACAGCTGTGTGCGCCCGGGTTTGTTCGGCACCGTGCAACCATGCACGTATGCGGTGCGTGGGACAGGCAGCGGCGTGTATGCCGTGAATGTGGCTATAGCTGCCGCCTATAATGGCATTGACTTTCGTGGCTGTGATAATCATCATATTAAGAAAGTGGTTACGTGTTGTTATAGCAACGCAATTCATGCCGGCGGGACCGGTGGTATCATTGAAGGCTGCTTGCAAAATGGCACCGTCATGGCACGCAACGGCTTAAACTTGCCGAACCGGTTGGACGAAGGTACGCAGATGTTCCCATACTTGTTTGACGCGGTTACCAGAATGAACACGGAGTATATTCGGCTGACGGAGTCTCAAAACCAAACGTTGTACAACTGCTTTGCCTACGGTGTAAAAAGCTTTCTCGTTAATGCGAACAGCGCAGATCTGTTGGCCTTCAATATCGGTGCGGATAATATCGGCGGCACGATGCTAGTCACGCAAGGTGGTAACGCAGCGGTAATCAATATGATGCGATGGAACGGAACATCTTACAGGAACGACGGCACGGCACTTAAAATGGTCAATAGGCTTACCATTGAGGATAAGACGGAGAGAACAGTGAAATAAATTTTCTTGACTTTCCGCAACCCCCCTGCTATAATTTAAAATTGCCGCAGTGATTATGTGCGGTTGCTGTCGCAAATATATAAGCGGCAACAATATCCTTGCTGCGTCCAAACGCGGCCTAAGACCGGAAGGAGGTGCTTTTAGAATGTCAGTTACAAACAATTACGAAGCCATGGTGGTTTTCTCTCTCACAAAGGGAGACGAGTTCGTCCAAGAAATGGTAGCAAAGTTTAAGGCTCTTATTGAAGAAAACGGCGCTCTCGAGAGCGTTGAAGAATGGGGTAAGCGCAAGCTTGCATACCTCATCAACGACGAACCCGAGGGTTATTACGTTTTGATTCACTACACAAGTGGGCCGGATTTTCCTGCGGAATTTGACCGTATTGTCAAAATCACAGACGGTGTGTTGCGCTCGCTAACGATTAGAAGAGAAGAAGGAGTGAAGAAGGATGCTTAACTGTATCGTACTCAATGGCAGGCTCGTCGAGGATCCGGAACTGCGGACAACAGGATCGGGCATTTCCTTCACCTCTTTTACAATCGCTGTGGACAGAGATTTTGTAAAGCCCGGCGAAGAACGCAAGACCGATTTTATCAGAATTGTTGCCTGGCGGCAAACTGCGGAATTTGTCAAACGTTTTTTCTTTAAAGGATCGCTTATCCTCGTTCAAGGTTCCCTTCAAACGGATAATTATGTGGATAAAGACGGCATTAAACGCTATACGTTTGATATCATAGCGGACAAAATCAACTTTTGTGGCCCGAAGGTAGACCCACCGGCGATGAACCGTGTAGACGATGCCGTTGCGAATGCGCCGGCGCCATCTTACGCAACCGGCGGAGCGGGCGATTTCAATGAAATACCGACCGATGACGATCTCCCGTTCTAAGGGATCGCGGTCAACCTATTCTGATTAAGGAGGTTATACCATGGCTTACGATAGAGGCGACAGAGGCGATAGAAACGACAGAAGACCCGGTGGCAACAGAAAAGGCCGCAAAAAAGTGTGTTCTTTCTGTGTTGAAAGAGTCGAGACGATCGATTATAAAGACATCGGCAGACTGAATAGATTTATTTCCGACAGGTCCAAAATTCTTCCCCGCAGAGTAACGGGCACCTGTGCCGGTCATCAACGCGAGTTGACCACCGCCATTAAGCGTGCGCGCATCATTGCGTTGCTGCCGTTTTCCAGCGATTAAAACTATAAAAGGCGGTGGAGATATCCGCCGCCTTTTAATTTATATTAGGAGTGAACAAAATGCCATTGGTAACAACAAAGGAAATGTTTAAAGCCGCGTATGAAGGCGGGTATGCGATTGGCGCTTTCAATGTCAATAATATGGAAATTATTCAAGGGATTGTGCAGGCAGCAGAAAAACTGCAAGCGCCCCTGATTCTTCAGGTTTCCGCCGGTGCCCGCAAATACGCAAACCATACGTATTTGACTAAGCTTGTCGAGGCTGCCGTCATTGAAACGGGTCTGCCGATTGCCCTGCACTTGGACCACGGTCCGGACTTTGAAACCTGCAAGAGCTGCATTGACGGCGGTTTCACCTCCGTGATGATTGACGGCTCTCACCATTCTTATGAAGACAATGTCGCATTGACAAAAAAGGTGGTGGAATACGCGCACGCAAAGGGTGTGACGGTGGAAGGCGAACTGGGACAGCTCGCCGGCATTGAGGACGATGTCAATGTCAGCGCGGAAGATGCTTCTTACACCAACCCGGAGCAAGTCTATGATTTTGTCACCCGCACGGGTGTGGATTCGCTCGCAATCGCAATCGGCACCAGCCACGGGGCCTATAAATTCAAACCCGGCCAAAATCCGGAGCTGCGTTTTGATATTCTTGAGGAGATCGAAGCAAAACTGCCCGGTTTCCCCATCGTCCTGCACGGGGCAAGCTCGGTTGTGCCGGAGTTTGTCAAACAGATTAACGAGTTCGGCGGCGATCTGCCGGATGCTATCGGTATTCCGGAAGAAATGCTTCGCAAAGCAGCCGGTATGGCGGTATGCAAAATCAACATCGATTCCGATTTGCGCCTCGCGATGACGGCGGCAATCCGTAAACACATGGCGGAAAATCCATCGGATTTTGACCCAAGGCAATATTTGGCCCCCGCTCGTACAGCCATAGAGAATATGGTGGCGCATAAGATTGAAACGGTATTGGGCTGCGCAGGGAAAGCATAAGGTAAAAAGGATATAATTTAGCAGGGGCAGATGTAAATCTGTCCCTGCTTTTTTGGGTATTGTTGGTACGCAACGGAAATTATCCGAGAACCCGGAACGACACGGGGGTTCATCCGTGACGTATAGCAATATTCCCTACTGTTGTCTTCGCCAATGGAAAAGGTATTGTTGGGCGATGCCTTGCGAGCCGTTTGTGCATGGGGGCAAGCCTTGCGGGTACAGCTCTTCCATCAGTCTTTTTACCCAAACATCCACAGGGAAGGCCTCAACCCGCCCACAACCGTAAAGAAGAGTGCATTCAGCGACTTTTGCGCCGACGCCCTTAATCTTTGTCAACTCACATCGTGCCTCGTCTAATGGGGCGTTTTCGAGCTCAGTGAGTTTGACTTCACCACTTGCTACTTTTTGAGCGGCATCGATCATATAGCGAGCGCGGAAGCCTGCGCGCAGCGGCGCTAGGTCATCTGTATTCAGCTCCGCCATCTTTTGTGCACTCGGAAATGTAAAGTCACCTTGGCCGAGCGGGTTGCCGAAACGCTCGCACAAGCGGGTGACAATGCCTTTGATGCGCGGGATGTTGTTGTTTTGTGAAATAATAAAGGAACACAGGGCTTCCCATGGCTCTTGCTTGAGAATCCGAATGCCGGGGAATTGTTCCACGGCGGTTTTTAGCCCCGTGTCTGCACAAAAATTGTCACACAGCGCCGCATAATCTCGGTCTAAGTCAAAATAGCCGCGCCAAACTTGCTCAAAATCTGCGGTAGAGGTATCCGAAAGCAGGACACCCTGCGCTGTTTGTCGGATATCCAGCATTTTTCCGAAAGCAACGCCGTGATGCCGGCCATTTTCATTTTTCTCCCAGCGGAAGGCCTGTCCGCAGTGGAGCGTCAGGTCCAAATCAAAGCAATTTATGCCGGTTATCAGCAGTCCTTCTTTGTTTTCTACGATTGTCAACGCTGTTTCACGCAACCCTTCAAAATAATCTTAATATAGAAAAATAACGCACAAAGATATGAAAATGTCCATCGGCGGTAAAGGCATTACAACTTGATGTATAGGTTTCGACAACTTAAAAAAGTTCTCCACAGGGTATCAAACCAACTGAAATAGGGCTTTTGAGGGGTAGTTATCAACATTCTCCACATAGTTTTCCACAATAATTGTTAAAATGGCGTTTTACAGTTCGTATATACCGTACAGACGGGTTGTCGTTTTTGCGAAATCCGGGCAAGTCACCTTGTGAGAAAAAGTCTCCGTAAAAATCCTTCAAAATCTGAAAAAAGCCACTTATCGGACCGGATTTATCACGGCGCCGAGGCAAAAATCTTTCATACAGCAAACAGCGCATTTCGGTCGGCGGGCAATGCATACCGCCCTGCCGTGCAAGACGCATCGGTGACAAAAGTCGTTGCTTTCCTCCGGCGGTAAGAGCTTTTTGAGTTGCATTTCGATTTTATAGGGGTCTTTTGTGTCAACCAGACCCAGGAGATTTGTAAGGCGGATAAGATGTGTGTCAACCACAATCGCAGGTTTGCCGTAAACGTCGCCGATGATGAGGTTAGCGGTCTTTCTGCCAACGCCGGGCAGGCGTGTGAGCTCCTCAATCGTACCGGGAACCTTGCCGTTAAATTCCGATAACAGCATTTTAGCCATCTCGGTTATATAGAGTGCTTTGGAGTGGTAAAAACCGCAGGAGTGAATCAGGTGTTCGACCTCTTTAAGTTCCGCCGCCGCAAAGCTTTCCGCGTCAGGGTATTCGGCAAAAAGTGCCGGTGTTATTATATTGACGCGGGCGTCGGTACATTGGGCGGAAAGAATGGTCGCCACAAGCAGCTGGAAGGGGTCTTCTGCCACCAAGGAACACAGCGCCTCGGGATATTCTGTTTTAAGTGCTTGCACAGCGGCAAGGGCACGTTGCTTTTTTGTCATTTTTCATCCCACTTTTTTAAAAAAATAAAACGCAAACTTAAGGGGTCGCGCTTTTGCGGTTCGTGTTCTTTAATCATACCGTAAACGGGCGAAAAAGAAAAGTCCGCTTTTGCCGACTTGCTGTTTTATTGCTTGCCGTACAAGCCGCAAGGTGTTATAATATCGGTTGCTGTGTAAAATAAAAATGAGCAGACAAAAGATATTTACATAAAAGGTGTGTGTATATTGGAAAAATACAATGCGGTTATCATCGGTGCCGGTCCGGCGGGGATTTTCACGGCGCTGGAACTCTACAAAAAAACAACGCCGGATTATAAAGTCTTGATTGTTGATGAAGGGCTATCCATCGAGCGCAGAACCTGCCCGGCTAGAACCAAGGGCGTATGCGTCAAATGCAAACCCTGCAATATCATGAGCGGTTGGTCGGGTGCCGGCGCTTTTTCCGACGGCAAACTTTCGCTCAGCGAAGATGTCGGCGGCAATTTGACGAGCTACATGTCCGCCGCACAGGCGCAGGAGCTGATCAAGTATACCGATAAAATCTATCTCGAATACGGCGCGCCGGATGAGATCCACGGGCTAAACGATAAAAAAACCGACGAGATCGCTTATGACTGCTCCAAACACAACATTCAGCTTATCCGTTGCCCCATCCGGCATATGGGGACAGAGCACTCCTACGGTGTGCTCAAGGCCATGTACGACTATCTGTGCACCGTCGAGGGTTTTACCTTTGTGGACCGCGCGCATGCCGATCCGATTATTAAAGACGGGAAAGCCTGTGGGGCTTTGCTGACGTTCAAAGACGGCAGAACACAGGAAGTCGAGGCGGATTACGTGGTTGCCGCGCCCGGGCGTTATGGGGCCGAGTGGCTCAATAAAATAGCACAGGAAAACGACATCGGGCTGCGGAACAACGAAGTGGACATCGGCGTACGGGTGGAAGTTCCCAATTCCGTCATGGATAAGGTCACCAAATACCTGTACGAAGCAAAGATGGTCTATTATTCCGATACCTTTGAAAATAAGGTCCGCACTTTCTGCATGAACCCGGGCGGAGTAGTCAGTGAGGAAAATTATAACGCCGGTTTTAACAATACTTTTGACAGAAGCATTGCGGTAGTCAACGGGCATAGCTACGCGGATGAGGACTCTTTAACGGAAAACACCAACTTTGCCCTGCTTGTTTCTACTCGGTTTACGGAGCCTTTTAATCAACCGATTGAATACGGTCGGTACATAGCACAACTGGGCAACATGCTTACAGGCGGCGGCATTATCGTCCAGCGATTGGGCGACCTACTCATGGGCCGGCGCACGGATGCCTCGCGGCTTCGCAAGTCGACCACCAGGCCAACGCTTACCACGGCTGTGCCCGGCGATCTTTCGTTCGTCTTGCCACACAGGCATTTGACCAGCATCATCGAAGCACTGCGTGCGTTTGATAAAATTGTGCCGGGTCTCTATTCCAAGAACACACTGCTTTACGGCGTTGAGGTGAAGTTTTATTCCTCCAAACTGGACGTGGACAAAAACTTTGAAACTAAGGTCAAGCGTTTTTATGCTATCGGCGACGGCGCCGGGATTACCAGAGGGTTGATGCAAGCGTCGGCAACGGGTGTCGTGGTTGCGCGGGATATTTTGGGTCTTAAAGATGAATAACACAAATTCCGTTTCAATAACACAAATTGCGGCGACCGTAGCGGATGTTATGGGCGTTGAACCGCCCTTGCAGGCAGAAGAAAAGATTGATTGGCTGAGCGCTTTGTTAAAGAGTTACGCCAACGGCAAGGTGGACAGAACGGTTCTATACAACCCCGACGCCATTGCCCTTTGGCTGTTTCAAAAATACACCGCGGATTTCGCTCCGGTTTTAAAACACACGCAAGTCGGTGTACCACTCAAAACCGTTTTTCCGTCTGTCACACCTGTTTGCTTTGCTTCTATGTATACCGGTACACAACCGGAAATTCACGGCATTGCAAAGTACGAAAAACCTGTGGTGCTAATCGACTCCCTGTTTGACACACTTATCAGAGCGGGCAAGCGTGTGGCGATAGTTGCCGTAAAAGGTTCTAGTATGGCGAAAATATATGCCGACAAAGCACTGGATTACTATATTGAAACCTATGATGAGGAAGTCTGTGAAAAAGCGGTAGAACTCATTGAAAAAGATGAATACGATTTTATCAGCGTATACACCCAAAGCTATGACGATGCGATGCATCTTACCGGGACAGAAAGTGAAGTTGCGCTGGGTGCGATGAAAAACCAAATAAGTATTTTTGAAAAACTTGCGCTTGCGGTTGAGAAACAAGCAAACAATCACAGCACATTATTAGGATTTGTGACTGACCACGGCGTGCATACAAATGATAAGGGCGGAGGAACCCACGGCTCGGATATCCCGCAGGACATGAACATCATGCATTTCTATGGGATGAAGGCAAAGATATAAAACTTAGGGCGGCGGATTTTCCGCCGCCCTTTTGCCTGGGGGTATATCGACTGAGGTTGTCCGTTACGCGCTGAACCAATATGGATTAGTCTCGTTATTCTCCAAGGTACACATTATCATATTGTTTTAATTATCAGGAGTTATAAACGGGGTGGGTTAGTGACGATGTAACTATCTGTGCATTTTGCAGGCAGAATACTTGTTGCGGTAGACAAGTTAAGATTGAACATACAAAAATCAGCTTTTGGCAAGAATTCCATATTGGTTAGTTCGTTATTAACTTTTAAAGTAGAATCGACCATCATGCTTTTAACTTTATTCGCTCTATAGTTGAAAGTATCGTAATTGTTTATTTCGGTAAGAATTATTGTGCTGTTGGTTACTATTTTTGCTGCCCTGCCAAAAATGTTTTCTCCTTTTAGATAGCATCCTGTTAGATTTATAATACTTATATAGTTATTTGATGTATCACAGTCTATAAACTTGCAATTTGTAACAGTTACCGTTACTCCGTGATCGATAAATATTCTGCATTCTGTAAATACATTGTTTTCATCAATTATATAGTTCGTTTCTATTATCTTCAAAGAGCAATTATTGAACCTACTATTTTTAAAAGTTGGATTACTATTACCGGTCTTAATAAACATACCGGATAAAGCTACGGATCTAGCATTTGGATCGATGGTGGTTATACCTTGTATGTTAGTTAAATCACAATTATCCAATGTGAAGGTTCCATCGAGCTTAGTGCTGTTACCATATACATTGCTCGAGCCTTCAAAAGTGCAATTTTCAAATGTTCCACCTAGATATATGGTGTTGTTCGTTATTGACGATGTAATCTCGCAATTTTTTGCTTCTTTGCATCTGATTACATTATATTTTTTTTCGTTATCTTCACTATAGTTAAAGTTAGAGTTTGATATGCTTAAATTAGAGAAATATGTGCCGATGTTATTTCTGGTTGTAGTGGTAAGGTTATCAATTACTGCTTCTAAAGTGAATTCATTACAATTAGCACCACCACCGGTTATCCCAAAGCCGGTACAATTGTTAATGCGCGAATTGGTTAATTCAAAATATCTGATTTGTCTTGTTCCGGCTGACGGTTCGCAATCAATGCCGGATTGGGGGGCTGTGCCGTTTATGCCATCCCATGTTCCAATATAATTTATATCGCATTCGTCAATATATACCTCGTCAAAATCAAGAACAGATATCCCTTGCCTTCGGCAATGATGGATATAGCAGTTGGAAATTTTAACCACGTTCTTTGTGAAATAACAATAACCATCATTTGTAGGGGAACCAGTATCACCCGTTATTATCAAATGAGTATCATCCAGAATATCGACTACATAAGCGTTTTGTGCTTGTTTTGGCGAATTATTATTTCCTATTTTTATGGCGTCTCCTTTTTGAAAATCCTTGCAAAATGAAGTTCCGAACCCTTCTACCGTACTTCCTGTTTTGCTTACAGTACCGGTGCCCGCTACCGATGCTTCTCCACAATAATACCATCGGCGATCATATCAAAGATTTCTAAATCCGTAATCTCTGCAGAGGCGCCAAAAACGTTTATTCCGTAGCCCAAAGCATGTTTCGCTATAATTGCAGTTAAATCCGCGCCGCGGCCACCAATACCGGAAACCACAGGAGCAGTCAAATAA
>JAAYFA010000301.1 GCA_012728445.1 Clostridiales bacterium
CTTGTAGCCTACGCCCCAGATCGTTTTGATATCCCAATCTTCGTGTTCAAATTCATCCAGCTTGGCGCGAAGGCGTTTGATGTGTGAATCCACGGTGCGGCTATCACCATAATAATCATAGCCCCATAAACTGTTGAGCAGGTTTTCGCGCGAGAATACTTTGTTTTTATTGATGGCAAGCGTCCACAAGAGCTCAATTTCCTTTTTCGTCAAAGATACATTTCGCTCGTCCACCGTCACGGTATAATCATCCAAATTGATTGCCAAGTTGCCGAAGGAAAACAACTGCTTGGTTTTTGCATCCGCATTCGTTATTCTGCGTAAAACGGCTCGAACGCGCGCCATGACTTCCCCGGGCGAAAAGGGTTTGACCATGTAATCGTCCGCGCCGATGTCCAGCCCCATGATTTTTTCAAAATCTTCCCCGCGCGCGGTAATCATAATGACCGGTGTGTTGGAGGTCTTGCGGATTTCACGGCACACTTCAAAGCCATCCATTTTGGGCATCATGACATCCAGCAGCACAATGTCTGGTTGCACTTTTTGAAAAAGTGCAATTGCTTCACTGCCGTCATAGGCCAGGTGAACGGTAAAGCCTTCTTTTTTAGCATACTCTTCCAACACGGATGTAATCTGCTTGTTATCGTCTGCTATTAAAATGTTGGGCAAGGGATCACCTCTTTTAATGTTTGCAGTTTGCTTCTATTGATATTATATCATAATTCTATAATATTTTATTACTGTGACAGAAGTGTGTTTTTTGAACAAAAAAGTTACACACTTTCATAAAACAAAAAACACACTTTTGCCATACTTTTTTATTACTATTAGATTGCAGCAAATACTGTCCCCTCACTAAAACCTAACTAAAAATCGACACAAAAACCCACACATTAAAGGTTTTTGCTTGATTCCTTAGATGTTTTATAGTCGGGACAAGTATGAACACAAACTGTAAAAAAGGAGGTCATATAAAATGACAAAGTTAAAACGAGCACTCATCGTCGGAGCAACGATACTGGCCTTGGGGGCAACATCCATCACGTCCTTTGCGGCAGTTAAACCCGACGCACCCGAACCCAATGCGGTTGTTTGCACGGCAGAAAACAAAGCCGAACGACTTCAAGAGAAAAATGACATTCTTGCCGAAAAAGTGAAAGACGGAAAATTGACCCAAGCGCAAGCAGATGAAATCACGGCAGCACTCGAAGCCAACCAAGCAAACTGCGACGGCACTGGTTCAGCAAAAATCGGGCAGAAGTTCGGCGCAGGATTCGGTCATGGAAACGGCCAAGGGCACGGCCGCGGGCACGGCCGCGGGCAGGGCAACGGAGCCCGTGACGGTTCCGGTTTAGGTCAAGGCAACAGACTTGGCAACGGACAAGGGAAGTGCCAAGGGCAATGTAATGGCAACAACAATGGTGGGTAATACCGATTAAGGTGCTCGACAGCATTTGCCAAGACTAATCACCGGAAAGTAAAAACAGGCAGTTCGGGAAATTATTTCCGAGCTGCCTGTTTGTTTTGTTTGGGTCAAATTAGATTCGACTCTATAATATATTTATACCTTAAAGGGTATAAAACAGATAATAAATTAAATAATTATACCCTGTCGGGATTTTTTTGATGAAACTAATTGTCGTTTTTTTGTTTAGGTAAAATCAAATTCGCCGCTATTCATTTATTTAACCAACACATTTTTGATTAAAAAATAAACGATCACCACGGCGCCTAAAGCGATCCTGTACCAGCCAAACACCTTGAAATCGTGTTTTTTGATGTAGCCCATGAGGAATTTGATGGCGAGGATTGAAACGGCGAAGGCGACGAGCATACCGGTTAGCAATACCGCTAATTCGCCCCCGGTGAAATCAAAACCGAATTTAACTATTTTCAACAAACTCGCGGCGGCCATGGCGGGGATGGCAAGGAAGAAGGTAAACTCCGCTGCGACGGAACGAGAGGTGCCGATGAGAATCGCGCCGATGATCGTGGCACCCGAACGGGAGGTACCGGGTATGAGTGCGAGCATCTGAAAAACGCCGATGATCAGTGCCGTTTTGTAGGTGAGGTCACCGAGCGTTCGTGTGGTCGGCGTTTTGTTTTTATTGCGGTTTTCAATGACGATGAACAGGATGCCGTACAAAATTAGCGTAACAGCGACGGTCCAAGGATTATAAAACTTTTCATCAATAATATCGTCAAGCAGCAGACCGACAATACCTGCCGGGATGGATGCCACCGCCACTTTAAACCACAGTGTCCAAGTGTCCTTCTTTTCCAACGCCGTTTTTTTCAGCGCAAAGGGATTAAGTTTGTTAAAGTACAGTGCGACAACCGCCATAATGGCGCCAAGCTGGATAACAACCAGGAACATTTTCATAAACTCTTTTGACAAATTGAAGTTCAAGAACTCATTCACCAAAATCATGTGGCCGGTGCTGCTGATTGGCAGCCACTCGGTAATGCCTTCGACAATACCTAAAAAAATTGCTTTCAAAATTTCCAAAAAATTCATGTTGACCTCCGAATTATTATCATTGACCTATAAAATTAACGGTTACATCGCCACCGGCCGCGCTGATTTTGAGTAGTTTTGTCGCATCGGCATTCTTCTGCTGAAAGGTCTCTACAACGCTGCCATCTATGGTGATCTTGCCGCCGGCAGCGGTAATGTCGCTGTTATAATCTTTCTGCTCGCCGGCTAGGGTTAGGGTGATATTACCGGATGCAGACGCAATATCCACATGTTCGGCCTTGAGCGTTGCGATGGTTATTGGTCCGCTTTCGCCGAAGATTTTTATGTTCTTCAGCTGTGCTCTTTCGGGGATATATACCTTTACATAGTTGTCTTTCGTTGACCATAGGTTCAGATCAAACAGCAAATCTTTACTGCTTTGGATAATCGTCAGCTTGCCGTTGTCGTTGGTGTAAACGGTGTCAATAACGTTGTCGGCCATAAACTCGAACCCAAAACGGTTTTCGGTTATAAACTCGATGTTTGAGTTGACTGCTTGAATCTCGATATCCTGAAAGTTCCACGCGTCTTTTTCTACATAAATCTGCGCAGCATTTCGATCGGCAACATGAAAGCCGGTCTCATCGGTATACAGCACGACTCTTGACACCCCAAGCAATGCCGCAAGCACTAAGACAACCGCTACCGCAATAATAACCCATGTTTTTTTCATTACTGAGTGCCCTCCATCACCGTCCGTACACTTTTCGGACGAACTGTAATCATTTTTATTTTATTGTTATTATAATGATTAGCCGGCAGGTTTTCAAGCTTTGCCTGAAATATTGTTATTCTATCGATTAAAATTGAGAAAATCGAGAAAATATGAAATAGTTATTGACATATGCCACAAACAATGTATAATATATTTGTAAGCGACATATGTCATTAACTTAATTAGGAGGTGCTTTATATGCCAAGATTAGATGGAACCGGCCCAACGGGTGACGGTGCTCTGACCGGCAGAGGCCGAGGGAATTGTCGTACGACAAAGGTTGCCAAGGTCGGAATGGGTCTGGGACTCGGCTTAGCTCTCGGTCTTGCCTGCAGACGCGGTTTTAGGGGCGGCTTTAAAAGAGGTGCTCCACGAAGCGAAAACGATGACAAGTAGATCCATGCAAAACGAACGGGAGATTATACAAATCAAGAAACGACCGGAGGACGCTCCGGTTATTTCTTATAAGTTTAAGTTGAGGTGAAATAACAATGTCGAGGCCAAGGAAGTGGAGAAAGGTCTGCTGTCTACCGGGCAGTGACCGTTTTGGACCGCTTGATGCCGTGGATAATGGCAAAAATTTTGTCACCATGAGCATTGACGAGTACGAGACTATCCGCCTCATTGACTTGGAGGGTTTTACGCAGGAAGAATGCGCCGCGCAGATGAAGATTGCGCGCACAACGGTTCAAGGGATCTACTGTGACGCGAGAAAAAAAATATCCGAGTCACTGGTGAACTGCAAGGTGCTCCGCATTGAAGGCGGAGATTACAAGCTTTGTGACGGGCTGGAGCTCGAATGCAACTGCGGCGGCTGTTATAGGCACCGGCGTGGGGATGGTGTGGATATTGATGGATAACAAGTATCAAGAAATCAATGTTTTTATAAAAACACTGAAGAGTCAGGTAGGAACCCTGACAAGGCAGCAACTGAACACACTCAAAGGTCAGGCCATCGCCGGCGATTTGGACGGCGCAAAAAAAGGACTTAGGAAGCTAACATTGAGTTAATAAATAATTGGAGGAAAAATAATGAAAATCGCAGTACCGGTTGACGAAAACAACATAGAAACAGGTGTATGTATCTCTTTTGGCAGGGCCCCTTATTTTCTTGTCTACGATACCGAAACAAAGGGTGCCGAGTTTATTGAAAACACCGCGGCACAAAGCCCGGGCGGTGCCGGCATAAAAGCGGCACAAATGATTGTAAACAGCAAGGCAGAAGTTTTGCTCACCCCGCGTTGCGGCCAAAACGCAGCCGACGTGATCAAAGCGGGCAATATTAAAATGTTTAAAACAGCGGATGGTTCCGCCATAGACAATATAAACGCTTATGTGGACGGCAAGCTGTCAGAACTGGGCGAAATCCACCCGGGATTCCATGGTCATTAATGCAAGTTTTTAAAAAAGCGTCAGGAAAGGTCTGAATATATGAAAATCGCAGTGTTAAGCGGCAAGGGCGGCACAGGCAAAACGCTTGTCAGCGTTAACCTGGCCGCTGTGGGGAAAGCATCCATCTATATTGACTGCGATGTTGAAGAACCCAACGGTCACTTGTTCTTTAAGCCAACCAACGTCAAAATAGAAGACGTGACGGTAAAAGTTCCGGTTGTGGATGATGCACTTTGTACGGGTTGCCTCAAATGCGTTGACTTTTGTGGCTTCAATGCGCTGGCGTATGCCGGTGGAAAGCTGAAGATCTTTAACGATGTTTGCCATTCTTGCGGGGGCTGTATGTTGGTTTGCCCCGAAAATGCGTTGACCGAAAAAGATCGGGCAATCGGCAGTATTCAAAATGGTGACTCCGGCAATGTTTATGTTTATTCCGGTTTTCTAAACCCCGGGGAACCGTCGGGCACACCGATTATTGACCGTTTAATCCATGAGAATAACCGCAAAATGGTCAGCATGACATTTATTGATTGCCCGCCCGGGAGCGATTGTACGGTGATTGACAGCATAAAGGATGCAGACTACTGTATTCTGGTTGCGGAGCCCACTTTGTTCGGCGCCCATAACCTTAAAATGGTTTGGGAGCTCGTGGAGCTTTTCGACAAGCCGTATGGGGTTGTGCTCAACAAATGCCAAGGGGGCGACAACCCTTCGGAAGCCTTTTGTATAGAAAAAGGCATTGACATCCTGGGGCGCATTGACTATGACAAGGAGCTTGGCGAGCTCAATTCGAACGGCGAAATAGTAGCAAGGGTCAGCGAAAAGTATAAGGCCATTTTTTCGACTCTGCTTGAAAACGTAATCAAGGAGGCAAGGCATGGTACAACTGTTAATATTAAGCGGTAAAGGCGGCACCGGCAAAACAACGGTCGCCGGCGCTTTTATAAAACTACGCGATGCAAAAGCTTTTGCCGACTGTGATGTGGTTGCGCCAAACCTCCATCTCATTTTACCGCAAGAAACCGGAGCTGTCGAATCGGACTTTTACGGTATGCCAAAAGCCCACATTGATCCTGATTTGTGCGTGAGTTTTGATTTGTGCCGGCAGAGTTGCCGTTTTGACGCCATTGACCACGAAGACGGTTGTTATGCCGTTAACCCTTACGCCTGCGAAGGGTGTGGGGTATGTGCGTTTGTCTGCCCGGCCGATGCTGTCACAATGGGACCGGCGGTAGCGGGCGAGCTGATGCTCTATAAAAATGAGCATGTTTTTTCCACTGCCAAGCTCAAAATGGGCAGCGGGAACTCGGGCAAATTGGTTGCCGAGGTAAAAAAACAAATGGTTGCAGCCGCGAAGAAAGCAGACCTTGCCGTTATTGACGGTTCACCGGGCATTGGGTGCCCCGTTATCGCATCCATCAGCGGTGTTGATATGGTGCTTGTGGTTGCGGAACCCTCTATATCAGGCATCAGCGATTTAGAGCGAATTGTGAAAACATCCGAGCACTTCGATGTAAAGCTTGCCGTCTGCGTCAACAAATATGACACCAATACAGCGAATACGGAAAAAATTGAAGCGTACTGCAAAGAGGCTAAGCTTGATTTTGTCGGCAGAATCCCCTTTGACTCCGTTGCGGCCAAGGCTCTTAATCAAGGGCTGAATATAACCGAGGTTGATTGCCCCGCAGGGAATGCGATAAAATCAGTGTTCGCAAATACAATGCATTTGTTGTATAATATATAGAAATAACGGAGTGTGCATCGTATGAAAATTACTGCTTTGGCAGAAAATGTATCTACCACGGAAGATTTGGGCAGCGAACACGGGCTGAGCCTTTTTATTGAAACCGAAGCGCATAAATTACTGTTCGATACGGGGCAAGGATCCCTTTTTGCGGAGAATGCCGTAAAATTAGGTGTAGACTTAAAGCAGGTTGAACGCTGCGTTATTAGTCATGGTCATTATGACCACGGCGGCGGACTGCGGACATTCCTGAATCTTAATACTGTCGCGCCGGTTTTCATTGCCCAAAAAGCCTTTGGCGATTACTATGCGAACAGAGCCGAAGGCCCTAAGGAATATATCGGTTTGGATCAAACACTTTTACCAAATGAGCGCTTTCGCTTTACCGATGGGTATTTGAAAATTTAAGAAGGGCTTGAACTTTTTTCAACTGTTACGGGTCAAACGCTTGTCCCTTCCGGCAATGTTGATTTGTTTGAGAAAACCGGTGATACTTTTACACCGGACAATTTTGCGCATGAGCAAAACCTCATCATCAGCGAAAACGGCATAACAGTACTTATTGCCGGGTGTGCGCACAAGGGCATTATCAATATTGTTGAAAGTTTTCATGCATTGAAAGGCAAATACCCCGATTATGTGGTCGGCGGGCTCCATCTTTACAACAGAGCCTCCGGCGGGAGCGAAGATACGGAACCGGTAGTAGCCATCGGCAAATACCTCGTTTCGACCGGGTCGACATACTATACCTGTCACTGTACAGGTGAGGATTCATTCAATAGATTGAAAACCGTTATGGCGGGTAAAATAGAATACCTGTCAACCGGAAATCAAATAAATTTTTAGCACAATACGAAAGGATGTATAACATGAGCGAAAATTGCGACAACAACTGCAGCGGATGCTCAACCGGCGACTGCGAAGACAGAAAAGCAGACAACGATTTTTCGGCACCGGCGCACGAAATGAGTCATGTCAAAAAGGTCATCGGCATTGTCAGCGGCAAAGGCGGCGTGGGTAAATCCATGATTACCTCCTTGCTGGCCGTCACCATGCAGCGCCTCGGCTATGCCAGCGCCATATTGGATGCGGATGTAACCGGCCCGTCTATCCCCAAGTCCTTTGGGCTCAAAGGGAAAGCCCAAGGCAGCGAAATGGGTTTGTTCCCCGTCACCAGCAAAACCGGCATAGAAATTATGTCTGTCAACCTCTTGCTCGAAAACGACACGGACCCGGTTGTCTGGCGTGGGCCTATCATTGGCAATACCGTCAAACAATTTTGGTCGGATGTTATTTGGGGTGAAGTAGACTTTATGTTTATTGACATGCCGCCCGGCACAGGCGACGTGGCACTGACTGTTTTCCAGTCTGTTCCGGTGGATGGCATTATCATTGTCACCTCCCCGCAAGAGCTTGTTTCCATGATTGTTACAAAGGCTGTTAAAATGGCCGAGATGATGAATGTTCCGATTATAGGCGTTATTGAAAACTTCTCCTATTTTAAAGCACCGGACACCGGAAAAGAATACAATATTTTCGGTGAAAGCCATTTGGAAGAAGTTGCGGAGAAGCTCGACATCAAGGTATTGGCTAAAATGCCGATTGAACCAAAACTGGCCGCGGCCTGCGACAAGGGCGCAATTGAGCTGTTTGATGTGAACTGGCTTGAACCGGTAGCCGGTATCCTTGAACAATTAGTGGAAAAAGAAATTGACAATCAAAAAGAGCAAAACAATCAACAAACAAATGGAGGAATTAAAATGAAAATAGCAGTTGCAAGCGAAGGTAAATTGGTCACAGAGCATTTTGGTCATTGTGAAAACTTTAATATTTTTGAGGCGGAGAATGGTAAAATCACATCGTCGTCAAGCGTCCCCAACCCCGGTCACAAACCCGGCTTTTTGCCCAACTTTTTAAATGAGATGGGGGTCAACGTGATTATATCCGGCGGCATGGGCGGTGGAGCGGTTGAAATATTTAACGAAAAAAACATTGAGGTCATCACCGGTGCGCAAGGCAGTGCCGAAGTCGCGGCAAGCGACTATCTGCAAGGCAAACTCAAATCAACAGGCTCCGTTTGTCACGAACATCAGCACGAAGGTGACGGAAGCTGCTAAAAGCAAGTCCACACAACGTCGGTGATAAAGTCACGGAAATTATGGTCACCAACGTTTATACTATGTTCAGTTCATCGAATACAACGCAACACAAAAGCGTTGTTCAATAAAATGAAGGAGGAAATGAAAATGGAAGAAAACACACCAAACAGAATGCCTCTAATAGGCGAAGCAGCACCCGCATTTACGGCGGTAACCACGCAAGGAGAAATCAACTTCCCGGCAGACTACGCAGGCAAATGGGTAATACTTTTCTCCCATCCGGCGGACTTTACACCGGTGTGCACCACTGAATTCATGACTTTTGCAAGCATGGCAGACGAATTCAAGGCGCTTAACACCGAGCTCGTCGGTCTTTCTGTCGACTCCCTCTACGCTCATATCGCATGGCTGCGCAAAATTCAGGAGCTTGAGTGGAACGGCATGAAGAATGTGGAAGTAAAATTCCCGCTGATTGAAGACATCCGCATGAATGTTGCCAACAAATACGGGATGATTCAACCGGGGCAATCCAACACCCAAGCTGTCAGAGCAGTCTTTGTCATTGACCCCGATGGGAAGATCAGAACGATTCTGTACTATCCCCTCTCCATGGGCAGAAACTTTGACGAAATCAAGCGGATCATTCTTGCGCTGCAAAAGGCAGACAAGGACAAGGTCGCAACCCCCGCCGACTGGAGACCGGGCGACGACACCATCGTGCCGACGGCAGGCTCCTGCGGCGTTGCAAAGGAAAGAATGGAGTCCAAGGCAGACGACGTGTACTGCTTAGACTGGTTCATGTGCTTCAAAAAAGAGAAGAAATAGATCTTATTCAAAAGCATCGGCGGTTCAAATCACACAACACTGTGATTTGAACCGCCGTTTTCCAACCTATTAATTTTTACTCAAACTAGATAACAGCTTTCACAAGCGCAGCAAAAATCTTCAAAAAACTCATGATAGTCAGTACCAGGCCTTTAGAAACCGTGCCAAAAAAGTAATCCGCTTTGCTGTAACCATCGAGGCCCGGCAGAGCGCTGCCTTCTTTAAGCGCGAGGTCAGCGGCTGTTATGAGTTCTCTTTCATACTCGAAAGGTTTGTTTTCGTCAAGTGTAAACAGCGTGCCGCCCCGCACATTGGTATTGCCATAGGAATTATAGGTCGTGCCGGCGCACTGAATAATATCAACACCCTTAAAATTCACAATAAACGAATTTGTGTGGTCATGCCCAAATACGCAACCCAGCACGTCGCCGCGCTCCACAAAGGCGTCCCACTGGCCCTCATTGTCGAGCGAAGGCCAGGGGCCTTCTTGAATGATTCCGTTTATTTTAAGCAAATTCGGCACAGCGCCGTAACTCGTCCCGTCGCTGAAGTTCTTTGTCAGCTTCCCAAGGTTGGGTGTTCTGAAATATGCTGCCTCGTAGACTTCTTGAACAATAATGTGTTGGAAAGCAAGTGACGGCACAAGCGCCCCGCCGTTTGCCGCTTGCAGCGCAGCACTTTGATTTTTATACCATTCGACTTGGTCTGCTCTGACACAGTCGTAGCCGCTTTCGCCGTTTGCAAATGTCGCATAGTCACCCGAGTCAAACATCCAAAGATTAAAAGCAGTTTTGCTGCCATCGGAACTTTTTATTTCCAGGTTATGGGTCGCGCAACCATGTAAATCAGGCTCCGGGTCATAGGCCAGACAGCCGGGGCGTTTTTGGTATTCGGCCAAGATTTGTTCCGGGTTTAAATGAGTGCTTTCATCATCGTGATTGCCTAAAACGAAGGTGAAATTAACGCCTCTGTCCACCAAGGGTGCGAGCAGTTGCTCGTAGGCTAAGATATCGTCACAAACGATGTTATCTCCGCCAAAAATCACAAGGTCGGGGTTGGTGGCGTCAAGTGCTTCGTTGATAAACTGAACAGCCGCTTCTTTCATTGGATAGCCGTCCTGAACATCGGCCAGGAAAAGGATCTTGAATTTTCCATCCGCATTAAACTTCAGCACACTCTGTGGGCTTGTGGTACCGTTTGCAAAAGCGACCGCAGTTAATGAAAACACCATCACCAAGGCAAGAATTACCGACAACATTTTTTTCATACTTTTCCATCTCCTTATTTTTCTTATATTGCATTCTATTATTGTAGCATGGATTCACTTTGCCTTTTTTGCTATTGCGAAATATTATGGTAAAATGTTCACCCGCCAAACTTGAAAAAGTTGTATTCCTATGTTATAGTAATGGTAATAAAAAATGAAAGTGGAGGGGAAATCGATGAAAAGCATGAAAAAGAAGATCACGGCAGTATTTTCCCTTTTTATGGCACTCAGTTTGGTCTTTAGTGTCAACGCATTCGCCATTAATACACAGACGCCGGCCTACAAAGCGCATCTTTCCTTCGGGGAGGACGGCAAATTTAAACTCCTTCAATTCTGTGATATTCAGGATGGTCTTGTGATGTTGCCGATTGTTAAAGATTTTATTCGGGACATTTTGCCCGCAACAAAACCTGATTTAGTTGTTTTGACCGGTGACAACTTCAGCGGCGGGAGTTGCCGGACCGGGGTTCATGCGATTGATAAACTACTTGTTAAAAATGCTATTAGCCAATATATGGCCGTATTTGAGAGCTACGGGATTCCCGTCGCAATGGTTTTTGGCAACCACGATGCGGAAACGACAGTTAATAAAGAAGAACAAATGACCATTTATGACAGCTATGCCTGCAGCATCAGCCACGATGAAGGCAGTGATATCTATGGTTGCGGTAATTATAATGTTCCGATTTATGCGTCGGAAAACAGCGACGAACTTCTTTATAACCTTTGGATGATAGACTCGGGCATGTACGATGATGTCGAGGGCGGCTTGGGCGGTTATGACTATGTGCACCAGAGCCAGATTGACTGGTATATCCGTACTTCCAACGAACTCAAGGCGCAGAACAACGGCCTTCCTGTTGCGTCACTCATGTTCCAGCATATTATTGTGCCGGATATTTTTGATGCGCTGCTGCCGGTGGAAGCCGGAACGCCGGGTGCTGTCGGACACGGCGGTAACCACTATGTGCTAAACCCTGCAAATACCAAGGGTGGTGTGATGCACGAAACGCCCTGCCCACCCATCACAAACAGCGGTCAATTTGACGCGGTCGTCAACCAGGGCGATGTGGTGGCAATGGTATTCGGCCATGACCATACGAACAGTTTTATTGTTGAGCACAGAGGTGTTGACCTTATCGCAACACCGGGCATCACCTTTGCCTCCTATGGGGACGCGGGGCGTGGGGTGCGGTTATTCACCCTCGACAAGGCCGACTTGTCGACCTATGAAGAGCACATCGTGACCTATGACGAACTTTACGATGGCGACGAAACCGCCGCACTACGTTTCACCATGTATGGCCGCGAAAATAGCACCGGTGACCAAATTCTTGCAGGGGTACGTTATCTGTTCAAAAAATCTCTGTCGGTTTTTTTGGGCTTGCTCAAAGCATAAAGAACGCCATACCGAACAATAAGTATAGCAAATGGAAAGGATGACTTCATGCAAAGCTTTTTAACAAAAGCATGGTCGTGCTACTTAGTCTGACTTTTTTGATATTGAGCGTTGGAACCGTTGCCGCAGCTCAGGACTCCACGCAAACACAACCGACGCGTATCTCTGTTTGTGCCAAAACCGATGCACTGACCAAAGGCTTTTGCTTCACTGAACCTTGTCACAACGCAAGTACCGGTATCCGGCAACCACGACGGTTTTGGCGTACAGCACTGCCCAGGATTGGAAATTCGTATTGATGCACAAAGCACCTTATACCTTGGGCAAAAACGGCAAATGGCCCAATGCCACATACCTTCAAAAATCCGTGGTTTCGATATGTGACGAGACCGGAGTAGACCTGGTTTTATGCGGCCACGACCATATGTATCTGCGCACCAAGTCACTTTATAACAATCAATTGTCGCAAGATGGCACCGTATACGTACTCAACGGAACGGCCGGAACAAAGCGATATGAAATCCGCAGCTTTCTCGCCGGCTCATTTTTAGACACAAACCATATTGCAGGAATGGCGGTACAAAAAAACGGTTACGGCAATTATTGGAACGGCAGCGACTGGAACAGCACTTTGCAAACCAATATCGGCGGGTTTTTCAGCGGGATTTCCGTCAATGGTGGAACGCTAACGATGGATGCGTATATCCTTGCCGACCATCAAGACGAACAGGGTCAAGATATTATTACGAAAATCGATACCATGACACTGTCCAAAACAACAGGGCAAAACACCGCTACATACCACGGTAACAACACCACAAGCAAAGTAGCGTATGTCCTGCAAACTGTCCCTTCCGTGCTCTGACTCGCCGGTTTTGTCTTTACCGATTGGCTGCCAAAGTTCTTACGAATAGTACCGAATATCATAAAAGTATATATAGAAGAAGGCGTTTTTTAAGGAAGGTCCAACAAAACCGGTAATCTAAAAACCGCACATGTAGGGAAGGCTTTGCATGCCTTCCGAAATTCAAAATACAGCTCCCCCACCTTGACGATGAAACCGATTGTTTTCAATGCACAACAACAAATAAGCAGGCGTAACAAAATGTTACGCCTGCTTATTTATGGTGAAATTAAAGCTCCTTCTTCGCTTAAACGGAATACGAAGTGCCCTAACCCGACAAACGGCGATGTTGCCTTGACAATGTAGTAGGTATTTGTTAAGATTTTGTGCAAAGCAAAATTTATTGTAGGGGGTCATTATCATCGCACGAATTTATCAGGTATTCATAGAAATAATCACTGTTTTCGTGGCTTTGTCCACCATAATTTCGCCAATAACCAGAGGGGCTGATTATCAACCACCCGTCCAGCTACCCATCATAGAGGAAA
>JAAYFA010000070.1 GCA_012728445.1 Clostridiales bacterium
AGGGGGTCATTATCATCGCACGAATTTATCAGGTATTCATAGAAATAATCACTGTTTTCGTGGCTTTGTCCACCATAATTTCGCCAATAACCAGAGGGGCTGATTATCAACCACCCGTCCAGCTACCCATCATAGAGGAAACCCCGGATGTGGAGAAGTTCACCGTTTCGGACAACGGACAAAGTGCTTATGTTATCGTAAAAGGCGCAAGTTGTTCCGAAAGTGAAACAACGGCGGCAAAAACACTGCAAAGATATCTTTACCAAATCGGAAATGTAACGTTACCAATTATAACCGACGAAACTACGCCAACAAATAAAGAAATCATTATCGGTAAAACGAACCGTGAAGGGAACGGCTATACTGTCAACAGAGCATCGCTTGGTGATGAAGGTGTGTATATTAAAACACTGAATAATAAAATAATCATTTCAGGCGGTGAACTCAGAGGCACTCTTTATGCGGTTTACACCTTTCTTGAAGATTACCTTGATTGCCGGTGGTTTACGAAGGATATAACCCTTATTCCTCAAGTTAACAGCATTATGGTTCCTCTCAACATTGACTATCAATTCAAGCCCGGCCTTGAATTTCGTGACACTGATTGGATCAGTCCAAAAGACAGTAATTACAGTGTTGCCAATAAGCTTAACAGCCAAGTATATAGGCACCTTGGCAGTTCCGTTGGCGGCGGTGTTAATTATGCGGGTTCTTTTGCCCACACATTAACCTCACAGTTTGTCAATGCAAATCAGTATTTTGAAACACATCCCGAATACTTCGCTTTATGCGACGGCGTTCGGCAACCGACTCAGCTTTGTCTTACAAACGCTGATGTTATAAATCTGGTTATTGAACAAGTCAGAGCTGTCTTAACTCAAAACCCTCATGCGACAATCGTTTCCCTTACGCAAGCGGATAACAATGATTACTGCACCTGTGAGCATTGTAAGGCACTGGATGCTACACAAGGCAGCCCTTCAGGCACTATGATAACATTTACAAATACAGTAGCCCAAGCGCTTGAAGAGGAATTCCCCAATGTGTTATTTGATACTTTTGCATATCAATATACGCGAACACCTCCCAAAAACATTGTTCCGCGTGATAACGTTATTGTTCGCCTTTGCTCCATAGAATGCTGTTTCTGTCATGCGCTTGATGACAAAACTTGCTCGCAAAATGTATCTTTTTGTGAAGACATAGAGAAATGGGCGGCAATAAGTAACAATCTTCATATCTGGAACTATGCCACAAATTACGGGAACTTTAATCTTCTGTTCCCAAATTTCAATGTGTTAAAACCCAATCTGCAATTTTTTGTGAACAACTCCGTAAAAGGTGTTTATGAAGAAGGCAATTACCAGGCAGAAAACGCAAACGGTGAGTTTGCGGAATTGAGAGCTTATCTCTTGGCAAAGCTGTTATGGGACCAGGATGCCAATGTTGAAAAATATACAAAAGAATTTTGCGAAGCTTATTACGGTGAAGCGGCTAATGAAGTCATGGAGTATATTGCTATCTTTTGCCACCGAGCGGAAACGAGCAACTTTTTGGGCATCAAATATCACTCGGGTATCTGTTACAGGTCGAATCACCCTGTTTTAGGCAATTTGTCCGGTGCGGATATCAGCTATATTAATGATTTATGGGCAACGGCCAAATCTTCAAATCTTTCGGAAACGCAATTGAATAATGTCCTTAAGTCAGAGGTTTCTTGGAGAATTTGGAAAGCCGGCCACCATTGCGATGAGTTTTCTTTGTTACAAAAATGGCAAGATAAGTTTGATAATGCGCGAGAATTAACGGACGATATGAGGTCCCTTGGTATTACAAGAATTGCAGAAGGTCAGCCCGATGCCTGCCTTTCCGACAATCCAAATTTCCTCCGCCTACCCGATCTTTGGAGAATAAGAGAAGACGGCCAATTCAACAATCCTTTTGATGAGCATTATATAAACTGATACAAATTATAAAGGAGAGAACAATCATGCCACATATCGTTATTAAAACCATCAGCGGACCTTCTAACGAACAGTTGCAACAAGCCGCCGAGCAAATTGCCGATGTGGTCAACAAGACCATGGGCAAACCCGGTAAATACATTTCCGTTTCGGTGGAGGAATATGCCTTCGGCGAATGGGAGGGTGTGTACAACGAGTGCATCCGGGACAAAAAGAATGTACTTGTAAAGCCCGGCTACACCAACCCGAAAACTTTTGATTGATGCCGAAAGAGGTCTGCTTTTCATCGGCATTTGGCTTGCCGCTGTCAGCGGTTTTACCACCTTACTGACTTTATACGACAAACGTGCCGCCCGCCGCGGGGCACGGCGTGTTCCTGAGCACACGCTCTTGCTGGTGAGTGCCATTGGTGGGTCGGCGGCTATGCTGGCAACCATGCGCATCGTTCGGCATAAGACCAAACACGCGAAGTTTATGGTAGGTATTCCTGTGATGATTGCTGCGCAGGTTGCTGTTGGGATGTTTGCGTGGTGGTGGTTTGGTGGATAAACGAGGGCGACGATGACCCTAAAGAACATAAGACCCCCTCGTTTGTGTCAAACCCAAGCCTTTGGCACTTCCGCATGAGTTCAAGATTTTCAATCTCGCAAGCCTCAACACAACAGTCAATGCGATATAGGGAGTGAAAGCTGTGAAAAAAATTTCAATTCGCTTTTTTGAGGATAATGAAGTCCGTGCTGTTTGGGATGATGAAAACTCAAAATGGTGGTTCAGTGTCCTTGATATAGTCGGTGTTTTACGCGGCGAAGATGATTATGAAAAGAACCGCAATTATTGGAAATATCTGAAGGCAAAACTGAAGCGTGAAAAAAATCAACTGGGTAGTGTCACTACCCAGTTCAAATTCACCGCGCCCGATGGAAAAGAACGCTTAGCCAATGTGTTTGATTATAACAGTATTATCGAACTCGCGAAAAACTTTCCAAGCAAGAAAGCAAACCGCTTTATTGAATGGTTCACATACAGTGAAGAAACAATAGACGGTAAAAGCAAAAGCAAGGCGTATGCACTTTTCGACAGTTCCTTGCTCAACACTTTGGAAGTAGGAACGGTGAAAGGCTTGCAGCAAATTCACGCCTACCTCTTCGGCGGTCTTTATGATTTTGCAGGGCAAATACGCACGCTTAATATCGCCAAAGGCGGGTTCCAATTCGCCATAGCGAAGTATTTACCCGAAACGCTAAAAAAGATTGAGAATATGCGTGAAAATAGTTTTAACGAAATAGCGGATAAATATGTGGAAATGAATATCGCACATCCTTTTATAGAGGGTAACGGCAGAAGCACGAGAATATGGCTCGATCTGATACTCAAAAAGAAACTGAAACAATGTGTGGATTGGAGCAAAGTCAATAAAAAAGAATATCTTGATTCTATGAAAATAAGCGTTACAGACGCCGCGCCAGTGAAAGCACTCTTATTGTCTGCCTTGACAGACAAGATAAACGACCGAGAGGTATTCATGAAAGGCGTGGATTATCTTATTATTATGAGCAAGAAGATGAGATCACAGAAGATGTTAGCGAATAAATACCAATTCATGTGACCATGCGCATCGTCCGGCATAAGACCAAACGCGCGAAGTTTATGGTCGGTATCCCCGTGTATCACTCAAGGAGAAACCAGACCCTACCAGTCAAGACACTTATTCAAAAATAAAGACTGAAACTCTTTGAAATTTATCTCTTGCATGCGGTGTATATGAATGTTATAATTTGTTTGGTCCCAGCGAACCCTGAAGACTCGGAGCCAACGGAGGATTAGTGACACCATATGGGACCAACGTCACTTAATCCAATGGAGGTGCTGCCTATGGTAGCTGACAGAGTAACAATCATTTCATTTATCTTTATGGTATTGATGAGTTTTGTTTTAAATCTTCCGTGCTCCGAAGGGTTCCTACTAAAAGACAAAAGCTGTAGATGAAAATATCTACAGCTTCATTTGTTGTGCGACCACGGGCGAGTAGCACGCATGAGCCCCACCAGAAGATAGCAGGGCGATTCATCCATCTTACTATCGCCCTTGGTCCTTTCTCGCACCGTCAAAGTTGAACCGTAAAAGACAAACTTCCGTGAGATTAAGAAGATTTTGTGAACATCTCCCCTAAAAATCCACAGCACAGTTCAATCGAACCGAGCTGTAAAAGTATTTAAGAAAAATCAAAAACAACTTCTCCTGCTTCAAATTTAAGCACCGTATCAAACGGTTTGCCTTTTGTGGAAGTAAACTCCTGTATTTTGGTTGTTTTCCCTGTTTCAAGAAGCATCTTCACGTTAGCAAGTGAAACAATGCTTTGGGCAATCCTAAGAACCCCGCTTCAAAAATGAAGCGGGGTTCTAACTGATTATCCCTTTTCCGATTTGGCCGGGTCGTCATAAAAACAGAAGCCCGGGAAATCCTCGTACAGATGCGAAGTATCGTTGAGAAAGGCCACTCTGGCTTTTTCACCGTAGATGCCGCCGTTCTCGTCATAAAAAACGATTCTCGTCACGCCGGTGTTGAAAAAGTCGAAATCGAACGCCATGTTCTCCGGCCGGACGCTCATCGCCGCGAGCAGGATAAAGGTGTTAAAGGCACCGTGGGCGACCACGGCAATTTTTTCTCCGTTTACGAAACGGTCGGTGAAATAGCGGATAGCCTCTTCACCCCTTGCGAACGATGCGGCATCGTCGGAGGAACCGGAAGGAACACCCAGTTTATCGCCTTCCACACCATCCGCTTTTTTGGCGGCATACTTGCCGCTGAAATACGCGATTGGGTGCCCTTCGTAATCTTCACTCACGCCGGTTTCACACAGGATTGGCAGGATGTTCACCGTTTGGGAGCCGCCTTCCGGCTGAACTGCGGCAATATGTGCGGCCGTTTCCACCGCGCGCTCCAAGCCGCTGGCAAACACCTTGTCAAGCGCCAATGCGGCCATTCGTTTGCCCACAAGCGCTGCCTGGCATTTGCCGCGTTCGGTGAGACCGGGGTCGTGCGCGTGTTCGTGTTCCCCACGTGGTTTTCCTGCGTTGCTGCTTGTTTCTCCGTGGCGTATCAGATACATTTCAAA
>JAAYFA010000097.1 GCA_012728445.1 Clostridiales bacterium
CTATCAGTTCAAGCGTGCGGGCGGAAATTTTTACCCTTTTCACCGGAACAGTCACTGTCACCTTACAGGTATCACGATATTTTTTGCCAAGGAATTCAAATTCCGCAGTGATGCTAACCGGCTCGGCGCTTACCTCGTGTGCCTTCACATACCCTTGGTCGTCAACACTCGCAACGCCCGGGTTCGAACTTGACCATTTGATTGTATTGGCGCCCGACGCGGTGACAATCGCGCCGATGACCTTGATGTCGTTTTTTTCTAACTTCAACACGTTTGGCGTAAGTGTAAGATTTGCCCATGTAAAATTGAAACTTGTCGTTTCCTCAAGGGTAAAAGACATTGCCCTTGAACCAACGCTCGCCAATTCACCTAAAAAGGTGATGTCGGCTTTGATGTTCAATTCTTTCGTATAGGTAATATGCTCGATTTTATCGGTCAAGCGGTTGACACTTGAAAGGATTTTTAACCCGGTGCAGGTCACCGCCAAATTTTCAACTGTCGCAAAGTCTTTATAGCTTACCCAAAGATAGTTCAAAACCTCTTCGGAATCCGCCATATGAAACGTTTCGTTGACGATGCCGTTCATCCCAAAGGGCTCCGCCTCGTCCGGAAAACCGATTGTAAACGTGTAGCGGTCATCCTCCTCTTTGCTCTGTATGCTCGTCATCAAAGCCGGTTCAAAACGCAGATTCCACACCTCGCCGGAAAAATCTTTTCCGAAATCGACGGTTTTGTCATGATATTGTTTTACAAGCTCCTCCAAAATTGAATCTTTGGCATAGACAAAGGATTTTTTCAGCAGCTCCCCGTTTTCGCCAAAGGATATACTGTCGTCATTTATCGAAATGTCTGTCGCAACATCCAGTTTTGCCTGTTCGGTCTTTGCGTAATCCACGCATGCATCCAGGTAGTTTACAATTTCCGTTGTGCTGTCCGGCCTATGTGTCACACTTTGTTGGTATGCCGCCTCGGGTAGCTCCTGAGCTTCCATAGACAATAAATGAAGCGCGCCCAAGGCGATGCCGCCTAACAACATCACAATCAGAAACGCCATGAGCAGTTTTGTGACCACATTCTTTCTATCCATGGGTACTCCCCCCATCTGCCGGGGCACTGTCGAGCCGCTGATCGGCAGGTGTATCTATAGGCGGATACACGGGCTGTGGGAGATCCTCAAGCTTTATTTCCCCACGCTTGACCTTTCGGGCAATTTCGACTCGATACAAGTCGCCCTCGCGGTACTGCACATCCAGCCCCTTTTTTAGGGCGGCTACGTTCAGTGCAAAAATAATGACAAACGAAAAAATGACGACAAAGCCGCCATAACCGTTGCTCACGGTAAAAATGGCGCTTGTCGTCACTTTGGAAAAAACATATACGGCGATAACGGACCGGGCCGCAGCGATTATCCCGAACCCGCTTGAAACCACAAGAAGAATCGTCATTTTACGAAAGCTGATAAAACACAGCAGTTGAAAAATAAGAACAAGCACCGCGGCGGCGGTCACGGCAGAAAGGCCGTAAAAAATATTGACTGCATGTTTGGCATAAACACCGACCGCTTCGGCGCTTTTGAGCGCCGTCAAAAAATCTTGCGCTCCCCCTCCAAAAAAGGCAAAGAGTCCGATGAGGCTCATTGGCATCTTTTTTTCAAACAACGGGACAACTATTTTAAAACTGCCGAAGGAGATTAGCAAGGCAACAAGGGGCAGCACACATAGCACCAGCCTTGCGACCAAAAGTTTGCTACCGATAAAAGACGCTTTAACTCGAGTCCATTTGACCCTGATTTTTGCGGCATCTATTTCGGCGCCCTTGGCGTCCATGTAAAAACGTTCTTCAAAATCATAATAAAGAACGTTAACGCCGCAGTTCGGGCATTCCGGCTTCCAGTCGATTAGCCTGAGTTCGTGGTTACACTTAGGGCAATTCGCCAATTTCACCACTCCAATCAATAGCAGCAGTGGTCCACGCTTATGCTTGCTGCATGCGCAATAACGCAATCACTGCCGCAATCAGTCGAAACACAACGACCGGCAGCGAATTATTGCCCCAAAATGGGGACTCTACAGCCTCGTCCTTCGTTTCAAGGGGTACAATCGTATTGGTTTTTTCAATCAGTCGGAGGAACTGCGGGCGCGCCGCATCGCTGAACACCGTCACCTGCTCCGGCGAAAAGAAAATATAATTAATTAAATCGTCATAACCCCACGCATCCCTCATATGCACAAAATCCCTCACAAACCAAGTCTGCTCGGGGTAACTGCCCGTCGACGCATCGATTTTTTGGTCGGGTGAAATATGATTGTGGCCGCAATTGACCGCCTGAACGTAATCCTTGCCAAGCGTTTCACCAAGCGGGGCTACCGTCGCACCGAAACTGGCGTATTTCGCATCGATAACCGTATCCGTGGAATTGTTCACACTGTTGCCTATGGGAAACCCTTGCAGATTATACTTTAAAATGATACCGAATTTAATCCCGCGGGCGATTGCCCCGTTTATGATTTCCTCATTTCGCATTTGTACATTATAATGGTAATCGTCCGCTTTCGCGATAAGTTCGGCGTACAGCTGCTTGTCAGAAAGCAAAAGATCTTTCGCCTGCTCGTAATACGCATCGGGCAAAAGCGACCACATGCCAAGCGAAGTACCGAACATCGGGGTAAGCACCTCGGCATAGACCCTGTCCTCCAACTGCTTTATGATTTTGTCTGTGATATGCGTAAGGGACTTTATGACACCCACTTTTTCAAGCACGCTAAGCAAGGACATAATCAGGTTGCCCTGCTCGTCATGGGTTATCATGCTGTCTATGTATCGGACGAGGCCGACCGGGTCAAATTTAATGTTGCCCGCAAAAGGCTCACCCGCAACACTCACACCGTTGAGCGCCGCGGCGGAAAGCACCAGCCCCGCAACGCGGTCATAGCCGTAACGTTCAAGGTAGGTCATGGTGCAAATGGAGCCCATGCTGTAGGCGATTAGATTAACCTTGTCATGCCCGGTGGCAGCACATACATATTCTATGTAGTCGTGAAGCTCGACGGCGAGCACAATCGGGTCTTCACGCCAGTCGTAGTAAAACCCGGGTGCGTAGTCCGGTGTGTGAATGGGGTAAGGCGGGTACGACCACTTAATACCGGTGCCCGCTTTGGGTGTGCCATCCGGATTGCAGCCAAAATCTTCCAAGACCTTGTCGGCAACAGGAATCAGCGCATCCGCGACATAATCCCAGTTACCGGTGATCGCGAACTTGGCCAAATCCGTAAATGTGCCCGGCGTAAGCGCCGCTTTTATGGTTTCCATCGAAGGCGGGAACATCACCGTTTCTTGCTCCGACCCGAGATTTTTGTAAATATCAATGGAAGCGATCCCCGTTACAAAAATGACCGGGTCGTACCCGCAGTTACAGGCGGGCGTTTGGGTGGCAAGTGCCATAACCCCTGCCGGCATTGAAACCAGAAATATAATTGCCAGCACAGTGCTGATGATTTGAAGCGCTCTTTTTTTCATCATGATCAAACACATTCCTTCCGAACCGAAATAGTTCGTCCTGCGTGCCGGTAAACAACACAGCACCCCTTCATGGGTCTATCTATTCGGTTCTTAAATCGCGAACAATTTATAACATTTTTATCAACTGTATTGTAATGGATAAAACGTTAAATATCAAGGTTAAGTTTCGCCATGTGCAGGCGCACTCAGCAGCATTCACACCACAAAGCTATTAAGCTTTTTTCTCCAACTTCCAACCGCATCTTCGTCATAAACCTCCGGAATATCCATGGCGGCCTTTTGAGCTTCTTTCGATTTGTCAACCGCTTCTTTGAGTTTCAAGAGACTTATCGGATGCCTTAATCCCCGCTTGAGTTTGCCAATCATCTCCGCTTTGTCCATCTTCATTGCCCGGTGGCCTCCACCGAGCTCCTTCGCCGTAAAAATTGCCTTGTCAAAGAAAAAGTTCAAAGCACCGTCCGAATAGTCGAGCATACGGTTTTTTAAAATAGCGGTTGCAATCGCACCGTTTGCCACGGACTTGTAATAGGCAACCTGGTAACGCCATAACTCTTCAACTGTGTATGGTTTGCCCGCCTCGTCAATTTCAATAACCGCCTTGGCAAGCATAGCACCGGCTTTGACGGCATTGGTAATCCCGGAGCCACACATCGGGTCCGGCATGGAAATAACATCGCCAACTGCGGCATAGCGCTTGCCCACAAGCAATGAATGGGTTGAGCGAATGGGAATATCAATAATCTGCCCGCCGCGCAAGAGCTTTTCGCCCAGAGCCGGCTGAACTTTTCTCATTGCGTTGAGCACAATCCCAACCTTCTCTAAATCGAGTGGTTTAACACTGCCGACGAGGAAATCCGCCATACCCTCTGATATTTTAAACCAGGCTATGCCCTTAATCTTCTCAAATTTAAAATAAATATTGAACCGTTCCATATTGGGTGTGTTAATGCCTTCAACAAGGTTGTAATAGGCCCGATAAGTATGAAAAATATCGTTTTCGGAATAGGTCTCGTTCATACCGTATTTCTTCGGTAGCCCCGCCATCACCGGTGAAGAAAGCCCTGCACTGTCAATCACTAAGTCGGCCGTCACCTCTCGCCCATCCACAACAAGCCCACATACCTCGCCGCTTTCATCCAACAATGGACCGTTCACCTGCGCCGAATAGTTCATTGCAACGCCTTTGTTCTCGGCATGGGCAATTAAATAATCATACAAATCGCTGCGTTCGATTTCCAGCAGCTTGCCCTCAGGGCCGGTGTCGCATGAAACCGGAGTCTTTAATGAAGGCGCATAAAATGTTGGGTCTCTTTTAGGCGTCAACTTATCGCGGTCATACTCGGTTATGCCCGCCAGTTCAAAAGTATCCCGACCCATGCTATCGTGCCAGTCGTAGCCCAACTCTTCCCTTTCCTTCTTTTCAAAAACTCTTATCTCATAGCCCTGTTCCGCAAGATACGCGGCTGCAACAAGGCCGCCATGGCCGGCACCTGCGACAATAATTTTCTTACTCATTTTGCCTCCCCGGTTTTATCCATTTTCATTACCCACTTTGTCTTTTTGTGCATGGGTCTCTATCTTGTAATCTTTAAATTTTTCTTAAGTTTCTTAAATTTTTCTTAAGTTTATTGTAATTATAGTCGAAAGGCTGTCAAACATCAAGAAAAACTTTTGCAAACTGCAAACTGATTTCATATAACCGCGTCACGCGCCCCTGATGCAACTCGGGTGGACGCGCTCCTTCAAACGGAAATCCTGTAAAGCAGTTATGCTTTACAGGCTTTCCAACACGTCCCCCGTGTTGTACTAAAACCGTCCGTGTTTGGATAGATGTGCAAAAAAATGTAGGGAACGCATTGTATGCGTTCCGCGCTAATATATACGAGATAACAGAGTTCGTTGCAACGAGGTAAAATCATATATTCCCGGTTTCACAACGCATACAATGCGTTCCCTACGATATTGAACCATCACCATAATGCCGGTGCAATTGCTTTCAGTTCGTCGTCTGTGCTTCCACAAGCCTCGTCCCACAATAAATCTCACGCAGCTTCGGCTTTTCGATTTTGCCGGTCGGGTTCCCGGGCACATCAGGAAGATTATTTTAGTTTTGTAACAGTCTGCCGC
>JAAYFA010000303.1 GCA_012728445.1 Clostridiales bacterium
CGAGCATATGCCGCTTGACCGCTCGGCGCGCGGGTGGATGTGCGAATGTTATAAGGCGATGAACATTGCGCCGATCGTGCGCATCCCATTTTGCAGCGCGTGGGAAGCATTTGCGGCGATAGAAGATGGCGCGGTGGGCATCATTTCACCCTACCTTGAAACCGTTGAGGAAGTGGATATTCTAATCGGCGCAGTCAAATACCGGCCGCTTAAAGGCAAACGTCTGCAACAGGTTTTGAGCGGAGAGCTACAGTTGACGCAAAAAGAAAAAAGTTACCTCGAAAAATACAACGACGGCCATCTGCTGATCTTGAACATTGAAAGCCGCCTTGCGGTGGAACATATCGAAGAGTTGCTCGCGAAGCCGGAGGTAGACGCTGTTTTCATCGGCCCGCATGATTTGTCGATTAATATGGGGATTCCCGAAGAATACGAAAACCCGGAGTTTGAAGCAACTATCGAAAAAATCATCACGGCCTGCAATAAGAAAAAAATCGGCGTCGGCAACCATTTTTCCGGCGGTCTCGACAAGCAAATACAGTGGGCAAAAAAAGGCATGGGCATCGTGGTGTGGAATTCGGACATCAATGCGTTTGTCAAAACGGTAAGCGAGGGGTTTAATGCCGTGAGGGATGCGCTGGGGGAAGCAAGCAAAACCGGCGCGGGCGATGTGACCATATAGGTGGTCAAATTTTAGGGGCGAACAATGTTCGCCTCTACCATTAAAAAACCCGAAAGGATAAATCACTATGTCAAAATTTGAAATTAAAAGCGATTCTTTTTACCTCGACGGTAAACCAATCCGTATTCTCTCCGGCGCAATGCACTATTTCCGCATTCTGCCGGAATATTGGGAGGACAGGCTTTTTAAACTTAAAGGCGCGGGGCTGAACACGGTGGAAACGTATGTGCCGTGGAACTTTCATGAAACGCGGGAAGGCGAGTTCAACTTTACCGGCAGGCACGATGTGGAGCGCTACATTGAACTGGCGGGCAAGCTCGGGCTCCATGTGATTGTCCGCCCGTCGCCCTATATCTGCGCGGAGTGGGAATTTGGCGGGTTGCCGGCTTGGCTGCTCAAAAATGAAAGCATTCGTCTGCGCTGTGCGGATGAATATTACATGGCGAAAGTCAGCAATTATTACAAAGAACTGCTGCCGCGCCTTGCAAAATACCAGTGCACCAAAGGTGGCCCGGTTATTATGATGCAGATTGAAAACGAGTATGGGACCTACGGTAACGATTCGGACTATCTGCGGTTTTTGGAAAAAGAGATGATCGACAACGGCATTGATGTGCCTCTTTTCACATCGGACGGCGAGGCACCGCTGCACCTGACAGGCGGCACTTTGCCCGATGTTTTTAAGGTGATCAACTTTTTCAACAGTGACCCGACGGACACATTTAAGCATCTTTTAGCGATGCAGCCGAATATGCCCATTATGTGCGGCGAGTACTGGATGGGCTGGTTTGACCATTGGGGCGAGCCCCACAGTATCAGCAAAGACTCTTTTAACAACTTTAAGAGCGGGGCGGAAGGTCTGCTTAAAATGGGCGCTTCTCTGAACTTGTATATGTTCCACGGCGGTACGAGCTTTGGCTTTATGAATGGTGCCAATATGCTCGGCACCATGTATCAGCCGGATGTAACGAGTTACGATTATGACTGTGCGTTGGATGAACAAGGCAACCCCACACCAAAATATTTTGCTTTCCGTGAGCTTGTTGAAAAATACATCGGCAAACCGGAGCCCTTAAACTTGCCGGAGCCCACAAAAGCCAAAGCCTTTGGCAAAGTGGCGCTGACGGAATGCGCAGGACTTTTTTCTCAGCTTGAAAACCTTTCGGATGGAATCAAAAAGACCCCTACCCCCATGTCGATGGAATATTTTTCGCAAAATTACGGCTATATTTTTTACCGCAGCAAGGTAAGGCCGCTGGGTAAATCCTCCGTCAGGATTCACGATGTGCACGACCGTGCCCATGTTTTCCTGGACGGTAAGCGCGAGGGCATCATCTACCGCAACGATGAAGATGAGTCGGTCGAGTTCAACTTTGAAAAGCAAGAAACGACGCTTGAAATATTGGTTGAAAACATGGGCAGAGTCAATTTTGGATTTTATCTGAAGGATTTTAAGGGCATAACAGACTGCGTTACCGTGGGCGGCCAAAAACAGTTCGGTTGGGAAACGTACAACTTAGAGCTCGACGACATCAGTAAGGTGGCCTTTGCCCCTTGCAAAGCACAAAGCATTGATGGACCGACATTTTTACGCGGGCGCTTCACGGTGGACGAAGCGGTCGACACTTTTTTGCGTTGCGACAAATTGACCAAAGGCCAAGTGTGGATAAACGGTTTTAACCTCGGTCGCTATTGGACACCCGCCGGCCCGCAAATGACACTCTATATCCCGGCGGCGTTATTGAAGCAGGGTGAAAACGAACTGATTATTTTTGAAACGGATGCCGCTTCGGCGCTTTGGGTGGAGCTCACGGATAAAAGCGAGATTGGATAAGGTCGGATGGTTGGCATATGCTTGAGACTGCGCGCATTTTTTTAAAGAATAGGCAATATGTTTCATTTACATCGTTACAAGTCGTCAAAAAAAGGGTATAATAGCGGTATCGTTTAAAGAAAGTCTTTTTAAAGACAAGAGGGGGTCATCATGGCAGAGGTCATTGAGGATTTTCACAGCGAGCCTGTCGGTCGAATTGGTTTAATAGCCTTGCCCGGTTGCGAAGAGCTGGCAAAAAAGATTGATGCGTATCTGATCGGTTGGCAAAAGGATGCGAACACCGTGACGACCGAGGACCCGGCCGAGGCGCCGGAGAAAGAAATAAGCTACCTTGTCAATATGTCTGTTGAGCGTTTTTCCACAGGCGAGGCAAAGGTAATTATCAAACAAACCGTAAGAGGGCGCGACCTGTTCATCCTGTGTGATATGTTTAATTACGGCGTAACTTATAGAATGTACGAAAGAGATATACCCACGAGCCCCGACGCACACTACGCGAACCTGAAAAGAGTCATCAGCGCAATTGCCGGCAAGGCAAAGCGGATTACTGTGATTATGCCTATGCTCTATGAGGGGCGGCAAACCAAGCGCAACTCCAGGGAATCGCTCGACTGTGCCAACGCGCTCCAGGAGCTATGCAGTTTTATGGGCGTGCACAATATTCTCACCTTTGACGCCCACGACCCGGTGGTGCAAAACGCCATCCCACTGTATGGGTTTGAAAACGTCAAACCAACCTACCAAATGATTAAGTCCATTGTCAATCATATTGATGATTTAAACATGGACAGAGGCCATTTGATGATTGTCTCCCCGGATGAAGGCGGAATGGACCGCGGTATTTACTACTCCACGGTGCTTCAGGTTGAACTGGGCATGTTTTATAAACTCATCGCTTACCTCTCGGCTGAAAACGGTGTATGTTCTGTGCGCGGCAATGAGTTTTTGGGCGGCGATGTGGCCGGTAAGGATATTATCATCGTTGACGACATGATATCCTTGGGCGAAAATCTGGTGGATGTTGCAAAAAAGTTAAAAGAATCCGGGGCAAAACGGATATTTATCTGCGCCGCTTTCGGCCTTTTCTGTAATGGATTGAAACATTTTGACCGTGCTTATGAGGATGGCCTTATAGACAAAGTGTTCACAACCAACCTTATCTACCGTTCCCCCGAGCTGCTTAAAAGAGAGTGGTATGTTGAAGTGGACCTCTCCAAATACATATCCCTGCTCGTCGGCACACTCAACCACGATGTTTCCGTCGGCCAGTTGCTCAACCCCGCCGGGCGGATTAAAAAGCTGCTTATCGAACGCGGTCTGCGCAAGTAAATTTGATTGACTTATTAAAGGTTTAGGCGGTGACCGACTTTTTGAAAAATAAATCACAACCCCCCGTGTATTCTCAAATTGCTTTGGATATTGCGATTCGTATAGCCCGAGGAGATATTAAGGAGAACGCCAAAATATCGGGTCGCTCTGTGATGTCGAGTCAATACAATGTTTCGCCGGAGACGATTCGAAGGTCTTACCAATTGTTGGAAGATATGGAAATCATAACGGTCTCTCCCGGTAGCGGAACTGTCGTAAAGTCCCGAGAAAATGCGTCCAAGTATGTCGAAAGATTTAATATTGGCAAAGATTTTAGAAGTTTAAAACATGAGCTGAAGGATTTGATGAAGGACCGCGATGAGTTAAACCAAAAGATCATTGAAGTGATCGACCAAATTTTTGATATCAACGAGCGCTACAAAAATATCAATACGTTGCATACATTGGAATTTGAAATTCCCGAAAGCTCCTCGATTGTCGACAAGTCAGTCAATGAAACGAATTTTTGGCAAAATACCGGAGCCACCGTCGTGGCCGTAAAACGTGATCAAAAAACGATACTGTCCCCCGGACCCTATTTTGTTTTTGCACCAAACGACATCATTGTTGTTACCGGCGATGCCGATATTTTGCCAAGAATAGAAGCCTTAATCAAGGAGTAAATAGCATCCATACCAAGCATCAAATAAAAAAACAGCCGTGATTGGCTGTTTTTTTATTTGACAAAAACACATTTCCATAGTACAATGCTCTAGTGACAACTTACAATTAAAAAGAAGTTGTCGGTTATTACGAAGAATTTGAAGGAGAAGGTAGACAGTTTGATAGAAATTAAAGGCGTCGTAAAGAATTACGACGGGGTAACAAACGTTGTTGATAATTTAAATTTAACGATCAACGATGGCGAAATTGTTGTCTTGATCGGCGAAAGCGGTTGCGGTAAAACAACAACAATGAAAATGATAAACAGGTTGATAGAGCCGACATCCGGCGCCATCGAAATCGACGGGAAAGATATTAAGCAGTTTGAAAAAATCGAGCTGCGAAGAAACATCGGTTATGTCATTCAACAGATTGGCTTATTTCCGCATTTAACGATTGGGCAAAACATTGCGTTGATACCAAAATTGGTAAAAAAAGACGCGAAAGAAACGCTTGCCAGGGTCAAAGAGTTAATGGAGATGATTGACCTTTCTTACGATGACTACGCAGAACGTTACCCCGGCGAATTAAGCGGCGGCCAGCAACAGCGCATTGGCGTTGCACGTGCATTGGCCAACGATCCGGATGTCATCTTAATGGATGAGCCTTTTAGTGCATTGGACCCCATTACACGCGAACAATTGCAGAACGAGTTGCTAAAGTTGCAAGACGAACTGCACAAAACGATTGTTTTTGTAACACATGACATCGATGAAGCCTTTAAAATCGGTGATAAGGTTGCCTTGATGAAGGATGGGGCCATCATTCAATATGATACACCCGAGGGCATGTTGAAAAACCCGCTGAATGATTTTGTTGAAAACTTTATTGGCCAGGATAGGTTATGGAAAACGCCCGATATGCTCAAAGCCTCCGATGTTATGGAAAAAAACGTGGTTACAATAGGGGCGAACCGTTCTATTGTGAATGCTATAGGAATTATGAGGGACAGGCAAACGAAAGTATTGGTTGTTGTTAAAAACACGCCGGAACCCAAGACGGAAATACTGGGACTTGTCGGATCAAACAGGTTACGGGGTGTAGAAAACGGCGACCTAAAAATGAAGGACATCATGAAAACAGATTTTAGGAGTACGCACAAGGACGACTGTTTGGCAACTGTCTTGACGATGAGAAAAGAAAATAATTTAAGGTACACACCCGTGCTTGACGATAATGGTTCTTTAATAGGGATTATTACCGATATCAGCGTACTCAATGTAATTACGGATGTTATGCCGGTAAGTGAGGATTATTAATGGATTTTAGTTTTAGTAAATTTATAGATTATATTGTAAACAATTGGCAGTATGTTCTGGAAAAGTCGGCGGACCATATGAGTATGTCGCTTACTGCCGTTGCTTTTTCCTGCCTTATCGGCATACCGCTTGGCGTAATCATTACGAGAAATAAAAAAGTATCGGATGTTATTTTAGGGATAGCCAATGTTATTCAAACTGTGCCTAGTTTGGCTTTGTTTGCTTTCATGATATCCATTTTTGGTATTGGCCGTACAAACGCAATCTTTGCTTTGTTTTTGTACGCGCTGCTACCCATTATTAAAAACACCTATATTGGCATTAAAAATGTTGAACCTGCCATCACGCAGGCAGCTACAGGGATGGGCATGACAAAGTTTCAAATTTTGTACAAGGTAGAAATGCCTCTTTCTGTTGCCGTCATTATGGGCGGTATCCGAATAGCAACCGTAACCGGTATTGGTGTTGCCACAATCGCCACACTAATCGGCGCCGGTGGTTTAGGCGATGTTATCTATCAAGGTATCGGGATGGCTAACCTACAAATGATTCTTACAGGTGCAATTGCCTCAGCTGTTTTGGCATTGTTTGCAGATTTTGTTTTGGGGAAAGTAGAGAAAAAACTTACATCGAAAGGGCTTACAACAAATTAAATACCACGAAAGGGGGCGCGTCATACGCTTGGTATCCAATAATCATAACAATAAAATTGAGGAGAAAAAAATGAAAAGAATTACAGCGGTAATAATGGCATTAGTTTTAGTGTCAACCCTTGCTCTGGCAGGGTGCTCAAAAAAAGATGATAAAACAATAAGGATTGCTCACAAAAATTACACCGAGCAAAGAATAACAGGACCACTGATGGCTGTTTACATTGAAGAGAAAACCGATTATAAAACGGAAGTAACGGAGCTTGGCGGCACAATGCTTTGCTACGGAGCCTTAAAGAACGATGAAATTGACATGTATGCCGAGTTCACAGGCAGTGCATATGGTGCAATATTAGAGCAAACACAAGTGCTCAGCCCGCAAGAAACCTATGACTACGTTAAAAAAACCTGTGAAGAAAAAGATGGGATTACCTGGCTGAAACCATTAGGTTGGAACAACACCTATATTTTATCGGTTAGACAAGAAACGGCAGAGGAACTAAACTTAAAAACTATTTCAGATTTAGTTCCGGTTGCAAAAGATATGATTCTTGGCTCCGACAATGAGTTTATAATTCGCACCGACGGACTGCCGGGATTCACAGAAAAGTACGGGTTGGAATTCAAAGAAGTTACACCAATGGACCAAGGGCTTACTTATGCCGCTTTAAAGGAAGGTCAGCTTGATGTAAATGTTTCTTGGAGCACAGACGGTAGAATTAAAAAGTTTGACCTTGTGAACCTTGAAGATGACTTAGGCTACTTCCCGCCATACTATGTAACACCTATAATGAAGATGACGTTTGCGGATGCTAATCCGGACATCGTTGAATTGCTCAATGAACTTGGTGGCAACTGGACAGAAGCCGATATGCAAGGCTATAACCTACTTGTGGACGAAGGCGCTAATGCGACGGACGTTGCAAGAAATATGTTGAAAGACAAAGGCTTAATCAGCTAAACAAAAAATTACTATAAAAGTGATAGGCGTTCCCCGTAGCTTGCTGCGGGGAACGCCTTTTGGGTACAAAATCTGATTAATCCGATACGACCGTTTCATACGGCCAATCCGTTTGTAAGCCCCCAAAGTCAAGTACATCCGTATACCCCATGACGATAAGCTCTTTTGCCGCAAGCGCACTTCTGCGGCCGGTTCTGCAGTAAATGAGTATCTTGGCATCTTTGTCCGGCAGTACTTTTGCCGCTTTGGCACCAATTTCATAATCCGGTAGGAGCACAGCGCCCTTTATATGCCCTTCGTCAAATTCCCCCTGTGTTCTGACATCCAAAATGATAACGTTCCCGCCGTCTATGAGCGCTTTGGCTTCGGCAGGGGATATTTTTTTATATGTTCCGGTCTGCATGATGGTGGATTGACCGACATCGAGTTTTGCTGTGCTTTCATCTGTGGCTCTTTTTTGCACACAGGCACCGAGCAAAAGCAGGGTTACTATCGCTAAGATGAAGGGGAGCGCTTTTATTAGTTTCATATTTTTTACTCCTTTATTGTTTGTGCTTCAACATTAACATCTGGCGGAAGAATTTTCAATAGTCAAATGAAAGAATACTTGACACGGTTACCGAATTTTTGGCTTTTTAGTATGCCAAACGATTCGAATTTCAATACAAAGCTGCGGATAGTAGCGTAAGCGGCGTTGCCAAAATCTTTTTCAAGCTGTTTTGTGGAGAAATTACCGTCGCCGTAAGCGGAGCACACAAACATGAACAAGCTTTTTTCTTTTTCGGTTATGTTCCCAAGCACCAATGCTTCCTTGTACTTACCCATGGTATCCGCTTGCATATTTATTTCTTCCAGAAGGTTGTAAAAGTTTTCAATAAAATAGATAAGAAACGGCGTCACATCAATCAGTCCGCTGATGCCGCAGTTTTCCTCAACCTGTGTGAATGCCTTGTAGTATTTTGTTTTGCTTTTATTAATGTAGGAAGAAAATGCGAAGAAAAGCGTTGCGGAATAGCCTTGCCGCACAAGATACCATAAATGCAGCAGCCTTGCCATCCTTCCGTTTCCGTCAAAATACGGATGAAGGTATGATATATAAAAATGAATCACAGCCGCTTTCAGTAAATCATTCATCGCGCGTTCGTCCTTGATAAAACTGATAAGCAGCGCCATATATTCCGGCAGTTGTTTGCAACTCAAACCCTGATGCTCAACTTTATCGCCTACGATAAACACGCTGTCGTGGCGGTAAAATTGCCCGGATATCAGCTTCTCCTCACCGTCCAAAAAATCTCCAACAGTCAGCATATAAAGCTTGAAAATATTTTCCTCATTGATTTCATTTGAAAGGTCGCTGATAAAATCCAAACCCTTTTTCATCCCGAACAATCGGTTTTCGGCTTTGTCTTTCGGTGCAGAGCCGCATAAAATGCGGTGAATGCTTTCTCTGCTCGAGTGGATATTTTCTATATTGAGCGTGGAATGAATTTCATCCTCCATCGCTTTCAGCCCGTATTCTCCGTTTGCATTATTGACCGCAAGCAATGCTTTGGAAGCCGACATGCTGATCTGCGCGAGGTTTTCCAAGTATACCAATTCAGACCCTTTAAAATCTTTTAAAGGCATCGTTTTATAAGCCGTCTGTTTTAACAGCGCAAGCATCTCGGCAACGGCAGCGGCGGAATACTTATATTGCAGCTTTTTCAAGTCGGTAAAGCTCTTGTCGCTAAGCATTTTTGCGTATAAACTGGCTTCCATCACAGCACCTCTGATAGTTATTGGTATCAATTAGTATCAGTATAACATATCAACATAAAAATGCAAGAAGTTTTCAAAACTTCTAAATTAAAGTAATGCGTCAGCTCGCGCTTTGTGCTATAATCAATCTAATACAGTGAAGTTTTAATAAAAATATTTTCGAACTAAGGAATGAAAATTATTATGACAAAGATAAACAAGGCAAAGGAAACCATGACGGCGAAGGAGCGGGTGCTGAAAACCTTTGCCCTTGAAAAAACGGACAGGGTCACTATCGGCTATGAATCAAACGATGCCGTGCATATGCGCGTGGCAAAAGCATTGGGCATCCCCGACGGTAACCGCGAGCTGGTGAAGCAGGCGCTGGGTGTTGA
>JAAYFA010000130.1 GCA_012728445.1 Clostridiales bacterium
GGGATGGTATAGCGGCCTCCCTTGTCGTCCGGCCAGGGGTATATGTAGTTGGTGTATATGGGGCCTGAAAAACCTTGCAACTCCCAATTGCCGGGCACCTGTATGGGCGAAAAGCTGCCCTTGTAACCGGGGCTGTAAAAATCATCTACCAAATCGGGATTATCGAAAAGTTTAAACTTGTATGCGCCGTCTAGACACAATATATTCGGCGATGTGTTTGGTTTACAGGCTATTGCGGACTCAAGGGAAGCATACGCCCCCCAGCGCGTATGCGCCGGCAAGCGGTTGATGGACATGACGGAACTGTTTTCCCAGTCGGGGCTTGTATGAAAATCGCTACGTTTGTTCATCGGTACATCTCCCTAACAAATCACTTTGGTACAATATCCACAACAACCAGTTCAGGCCTGTTAAAAACACGCGGAATAATATAGAACTTTACGAGTCCCCTGCCAACTATTTGTGTTGTGTTGTTATAGGTATATACACCACCGGCATATTGGGGGAAAAAGCCTTGATCCGGCGCATATAGCCCGTTCAAAACAAATGGGATGCGCCATTGACCGCCGTGCGCATGACCGCTGAAAATTAAATCGAAATCCATCTTTTTGTATAACGCGGCAAATTCCGCATGGTGGGAAATCAGTAGCGAAAAGTTATCTGTTTTAAACTTTTTGAGCACTTCTATTTGCCTGCGGAACTCTTTTTGACCCGCGAACGGGTCTTCCAGCCCACAAATATCTATGGTTTGACCATTTATGGTAATGGTGTGGTTTTCACTCTCGACTACGGTGACGCCATAGCGACGAAAAATCTTTTTACAGGCCGTTTTATCGTCGGTTTTTAATTCATGATTACCGGCGGCGGCATAGCAGGGGCAGATGTCTTTAATTCCTTCTAAAAGCATGATGGAAGCCAAATGAGGCATGTCCTCCACCAATATATCGCCCGCAAAGACGATGATATCGGGATTTTGCGCTTTCACCGCACGGATCAAATCGATTTGATTGTCCCCATAAATAGAAGCGTGCAGGTCGGACAGCATGACAACCCTGACCGGCTTAGTAAATTTTTCCGTTTGCAGGGTATAGTTTACGATATTCAGCTTGCAGGAAAGCGCGACGACACCTATGGCAGCGGCGGGAACAAGCAACGCCGTCGCTACAAAAGCCTTAACGCTTTTCTTCTTCAAGTTTTTCATCTAAAATCTCACTCACCGCTACATAATTGCAAATTGTGCTTGCAGCCTATTGTTCACATTGTATTTAATTATCTAATGATTGTCAACAAAATACAAAATCAATCCATAAAATCCATTGATATTGAAGGCCGCCTCTGTTATATTTATACGGTACTGTTTGAGTTTATGTGCTCAACCGAACCACGCACGACAAGGAGGAAAAAAATAGTATGCTATATGTTTATATTGCGCTTGGTGTTTTGGGAGCACTTTTATTGTGGGTTGCTATTGACATTGCAATAGCATTGACCAAAAATCCAATCCCCGATTTGCCCGAGACCGGCCGCGATTCCTCGGGGCTGATTATGCTGTACCAAGTTTTGCCAAACCCGGAAAGCATACCGGGAAGCATCTCAATTGATGAAAAATTTATTGATGAGTGTATTCAGCCAACCGTTCAATACATCAACAGCCGCTATGACTGTGCGGATTTTTCACTGCTGTTTTTACTGCGCCTTTACTTGGAATACAAAGATTTGCTGCCCCAAAGCAATAGGGATACCATCAAAAACACTTTTTTAAACTTCAAATACTGGATGGATGAGCCGGGCGAGGACAGCATGTGCTATTGGTCAGAAAACCACCAACTCATATTTGCGGTTTGCGAGTACCTTGCGGGATTGGAATGGAGCAAGGAGGTTTTCACCAACAGCGGCATGACGGGCGAAGAGCATAGACGCAAAGCGCTCGAACGCATAAACATCTGGCTTGAACAGCGGTTTACATACGGTTTTTCGGAGTGGTATTCCAACAACTATTACCCCGAAGATATTGCGCCGATGGCGAACTACATTCAATTTTCCGACGATAAAGAGTCGGTGGAGCGCATGAAAATTGTCATGGATTTGCTGTGGTTTGATGTTGCGACACACAGCGTCAACAATACCTTTGTGGCGGCCAGCAGTAGAATGTATGCGAACAACAAATCCTCCGACATTGGTGGCAACAGCATTAAGGACGAAATGAAAGTAGTCTGGAAAGCGGCGACCACTGAGATACTCAATGAATATGCAGGCGAATCCACCTTCAACTTCAATGGTGTTGAGTTCAAACTGAAGCTCTGCGGACAAATGTCTCGCAATTTTTCCAGAATGATTGAGGGTGGTTATTATAAGGTGCCCGATGTGATTAGGAAAATCGGCGAAGATCGCTCCCCTACTGTTATTAAAGCCTCCTCCGGCTTATCCGTTGAGGATATGGAAAGCGATGGGCTTATCGGGCAGGATGTCAACCAAATCATGGCACAGCTTGGTGCCGAAACTTTTTCAAACCACCCGGTTATCGAAAACACCTTGAAGTATATTTCAAAAAACAACATGTTCCGCAACAAGTTTGTTAACCCCTTTAAATACCTTAACATTAAGCTTTTGCGGCTGCTTAAAGTCCCCGCCATGCTAAGCCGCAACTTTACACTTATGACAAATGGTATTGCTTTGTCCAGAGGAAACGTCTACTTCTACCGTAACGCTCATTATTCGCTCGCAACAGCGGTTGCGCAGAAAGTGGACGCTTTCGGTTCACAAGGGCATATTTGGACCGCCAACCTTGCGCCGGACTTGACACTTTATACAACCCAACCCGCCCGCGATGACGACAACGACAAAAAGCACAAAGATTCCCCGGGCTATTGGGTCGGTAATGGCAGGCAACCGATGAGTGTGCAGGATGAAAGTATCAACATCACGATTTATAAAATCCCAACCAAGAAGCGGCTGACTGAGTTCCACATCGCCGACATTTCGCACGCTTTTGTGCCAAAGGACAAGTATGACCACCTTGAAATTCTGAATGACCGTTTGTTTGGACAAAAAGGCAAGGTGCTTGTGGCTATGATTGCCAACGGTACACTTGCGTACAGGCCCTATGAACCCAAGGGCGCCGAAGCGTTGATGCGGCACGAAAAGGCGGCCGAAAACGCAGAAGAAGGCAAAGAGCGAGAGTTTGACCTGGTCCGACACGGTGGGGAATACCACGCCTACATCACGGAACTTTCGGACACGGATACGGAGAGCTTTGAGGATTTTAAAGCGAGGATAACAAAAAATGCCGTCAACTTCAAAGACGGCAAGGTTGAGTATAGCTCCAA
>JAAYFA010000116.1 GCA_012728445.1 Clostridiales bacterium
GCCCACCTTCCGTTGCCGTCCATAATAATGCCAATATGCGCGGGGATGGTAGTCGTGTCGTGCATTGGTTGACCCTCCCGCATTAGATTTCCATAATTTCCGTTTCTTTCTCCGCCGCTACGACGTCGATTTCTTTGGTAAAGCTGTCGGTAATTTCCTGAAGCTCTTTTTCACCGACTTTATAATCGTCTTCGGTAATTTCTGACGCTTTTTCCATCTTTTTAAATTTTTCCATACCTTCTCTGCGGATGGAACGAACGGCTATTTTAGAGTCCTCGGCCATTTTGTTGATTTCTCTGACAATCTCACGGCGTCGGTCTTCCGTTTGTTGAGGAAACACGAGGCGAATAATGCGCCCGTCGTTTTGTGGGTTGATGCCCAAGTCAGACGTTTGAATTGCTTTTTCGATTGCGTGGAGTGTCGAAATATCCCAAGGCTGAATGTTAAGAACTTTTGCCTCTGCGACAGAAACTGCTGCCATTTGGTTGATAGGTGTCGGCACACCGTAATAATCAACCCTGATTCTGTCCAGCACCGAAGCGTTTGCTCGGCCGGCTCTTATCAAAGAATAGTCGCTTTTCAGCACGCTGATGGTCTTGCCCATTTTTTCCTTTGCCGTTTCATATACTCTGTTCATACCCTAGTCCTCCTTAACAATTGTTCCTATTTTTTCACCGCAAACAGCGGCGACAATATTGTGCGGTTCGTTCAGATTAAACACCAGAATTGGGATCCCATTGTCTCTGCAAAGGGAAGCCGCTGTGCTGTCCATCACTTTAAGGTTCTTGCTGAGAACCTGGCTGTAGGTCAAGGTTTCGTATTTGCAGGCATCCGGGCATTCGTTTGGATCTTTGTCGAACACACCATCAACATTGGTTGCTTTAAAAATTATTTCCGCCCCAATTTCCGCCGCTCTGAGTGCCGCCGCCGTATCGGTGGTAAAAAAAGGATTGCCGGTGCCGCAACCGAAAATGACGACTCTGCCTTTTTCTAAATGCGAGGTTGCCTTGTTGCGGATATACGGTTCGGCTATCTGCTGCATGCTGATAGCCGTCTGTACCCTGACGGGTACATCAAGCTGCTCGAGCGCATCTGCGAGGGCCAGTGAGTTGATGACCGTTGCGAGCATCCCCATATGGTCCGCTCGGGTTCTGTCCATATCTCTGCTTGAACGACCGCGCCAAAAGTTACCGCCGCCCACGACAAGCCCTATTTCCACACCCATACCCGCGCATTCCTTGATGGCCGCACAGATCGCAAGAACCGTGTCAAAATCAATGCCATGCGTTTGCCCGCCCGCGAGCGCTTCGCCGCTGAGTTTCAAAAGAATCCTTTTGTAAACAGGCTGCATCAAATAACCTCCCCTTTTTGCTTTCTAATATTTTACTTTATAATCCGAAGTGTGTAAAGACAAAAATCGGATTATACAAAATAACCCCTCACAATGAAAAAGTTAAATGTCCATTTTCGGCATATAAGTGTGAGGTGTCGTTTGCGTATGAAAGACGCGCTTCACCATCAAGAAAATACTTTACTTTGGTCAACGCGGTGTTTTCCTGGCAAAAATTAAAGCTGTTTGTATTGTTCAGCGACAAAGCCGCTCTTATCAGATAAGTGTTAAAACTGCCGTGCGCAACAACAAGTATTTTTTCTCCCTGTTGAAAACGGTTTTTAAAATAGTCAATGCAGCAACGGGCTCTGTTCAAATGTGCCTCTTGCTCATCTGTTTTTTCTGCCGCTGCCCAATGGGTCGCATCCTTTTTAATAAAACCGTGGGACAAAACCTGAGAACCGCGGTTTTCAATCTGTGCTGTGGTGTAACCCGTGTAGTCCCAAGGGGTGCCGGTTTCCACTAAATCACGAATCAGCTCAATAGGCATGGCGCCACCCGGCTGGCGAATAGCGGTTTCATGCGCCGTTAAAACCGCCCTAATAAGTGTGCTCGAAAATATGGCGTCAAATTTTTGCAGTTGAAGCCTTTCGCCAAGGCAAACCGCTTGCTGTTGACCAAGCGCGGTAAGTTCCGGATCATGCATTTCAGCAGGTGTTGTCTCTCTTTTTTTCTCTCCCGGAGGAGAAGGGACATTCCCCTGACTTTCCCCGTGCCGAGTTATATAAATTTGTAATTTGAATTGGTCAGGCATTCGTTATTGTCTCCATCTTTATCAAAGCATTGCTAAAATGATTTGCGTGGATTTTTGTGCGTTGTATACTACCCGTTCAATGTCCAAGCTTAAATACACGCCGTCTTTATAAAGAACCTTGCCGTCAACCATTGTCAGGCAAACATCACTGCCCTGGGTCGCAAAAACAAGGTTGTTGAGCATATCATGAACAGGCATCATATGTGGAAGGGATATGTCCAGTACGATCAAGTCGGCTTTCGCGCCGACTTTTAGCATGCCACTGTCCTGCCTGCCCTGGGCCGAGGCACCGACTGTCGTGGCCGCTGTAAGGGCTTGTTTGGGCGTGATCACCGCCGGATTACCGGAGGTGCATTTATAAAGGATGGAAAATAAGTGAATATCTTTAAACAGGTTCAGATTATTATTGCTCGCGGCGCTGTCTGTACCGATAGCGACTTTCATGCCGCCTCGTATCATCTTATCAACACGACTGAAGCCGCTGGCAAGTTTTAAATTGCTGACCGGACAAGCAGCGACAGTGACGCCGTTTTCGCGCAGGATGTCAAAATCGTCGTCTTCGAGCCAAACACAATGAGCCGCAGTGGTGGGCATACCAAAAACCCCAAGGTCGTAAAAATAGCGAGCTGGCGTTTTGCCATTGCGCTCCTTGCAGCCTTCTTGCTCGTCTTGCGATTCCGACAAATGGATATGGATATTGACATTCTCGCGCGCGGCATGTTCCGCTACAGCCGCCACAACACGTGGCGTGGATGTATATTCCCCGTGGATACTCAAATCAACCTTAAAACGGCCGTTCTCGGCGTTGTGACAGTTTTCGATAAGCTTTTGTGACTCCTTATAAACCCGCAAATCGCTGTAAGCGCTGTCATCAAAGCAGGTCACACCGTAACTGAAGTTGCATTTAATACCGCTTTCGGCAACGGCACGGTAAATTTCTTCGCCCATATAGTACATATCCGTAAAAGAAACTGTGCCAAAGCGAAGCATCTCCGCTACGGCAAGCATGGTCCCGTTATAGATATCGTCCCCCGTCAGCTTTGCTTCGAAAGGAAATACCTTTTCGTGAAGCCAGTCGTGCAAGGTCAGGTTTTCGGCATAACCTCTGAGCAGGTTCATGGGTGAGTGTGTGTGGGCATTGTATAAGCCCGCCATAAGGAGTTTACCGGTCCCGTCGTATTCCTCACCATAAGATTTTTCCGGCTTTTCGCTACCGATGTACTCAATTTTATCCTCGACGACGCCGACATATTGACTTTTTAGGTGGTTTAGATTTTCGTCCAGAATGTCAATTCCGCTAAAAAGCATTTTTTCACCTCACCATTCAAATTCATTATAAGAGCGCTGCAGAGTCTTTGTCCAAGAGCAGCGTCCAATCGCTGTGGGTTTTGAGGATCGTTGCCGGGGTATTATTGCTCACCTCATTGTTTACTGTGCTCGCCACCGCCTTTGCCTTAACGGCGAACGGCACGCAGGAAATGATTTTTTTGCATTGCATAATCCGGTGGACAGACATCGTGACCGCTTGCGTGGGGACATCATCCATTGTCGCAAACCAACCTTCGCCAACCTGCTGCTTTTTGCAAGCCTCATCAAGAGCGACCAAAATATACGGGTCGGTTGTTTCAAAGTCCGCCGGTGGGTCATTAAAGGCAATGTGGGCGTTTTCGCCAATGCCGATAAGCCCTAAATCAACGGGTTTTTCAAGCAGTTTTTTAGAAACTTCGGCAATGTTCTCCACTGTGCCTTCCACGAAGTTTACCGCAAGCAGGTTGACCTTTGAAACGAAGCGTTCCTTCAGGTACTTTCGGAAACTTGCGGGATGACTTTCCGGCAAAGCGAAATATTCGTCAAGGTGAAACATTTCCACCTTATGCCATTCGATATCAGACGCAATGAGCGCTTGAAAGGTGTCAAATTGCGATGCGCCGGTTGAAACCACAATTCTGGCATACCCATTCTGCCGTATTCGTTGTTGCAGATATTCCGCCGCTAGGGCCGCCGCCTTTTCGCCAAGCTCTTTTGAATTTTCACAAACAATTGTTTTCATACAAGTTTTCCTCCCCGAAAAGCGTTAAGCTATTTTATTCAGATCGTTGAACCTTGGTTTAATAATAGATTTTTTTGCATAACCTAAGATGAATATTATACTGTACTGTCTTTGTTTATCGCTCTTTTAAATTCGCTGTTGAAGTAAACCGCGGTAACCGGTTTTATTCTTTTCGCCAATAGTGCCCCGGCACTGCAAACAACCACATCGCCCGGGAGCGTTATCAAAAAGCAATTAAAAAAGAGATACCATATACCAATTTCACGGCTCAGGTAAAAACGGGATATGACGTAAAAATAAACAACTCCGATAAAATAAACAACCAACAGCCCGGCAAGACTTGCAGCAAAATATCCCCTATAAGTTATCTGCTTAGACCTTTCAACAATTCTCCCTGTTATGTAGGCTCCGGGAATAAAACCGATTATATAACCGAAAGTTGGCTTAAGGAAATAGCCCAAGCCGCCGCCCAAGGCGAAAACAGGTGTCCCCATGAGTCCTACAACCATATAAACGAATGCCGATATTGCGCCTCGCTTACTGCCGAGCATCATCCCCGCCAACAGTACAAAGGACATCTGTAAAGTCGCCGGCACAGAATACGAAGGTATTCTAATAAAAGCCCCAAGCGCAATAAGCCCCGCAAACAAGGCACAAAGAACGATAGAGTATGTGTTTATTCGCTGATTGCCTTTTACTGCTTGCTTCATACTGTACGTGTTGTTGCAATCGCACTTCACACTCTGCGTCGCAGCCTACTCCTGTTCGTTTGATTTTTTTTATTGATTTATCAGTCCAAAATTATGCAATGTCATTATAGCACAATCCCAATCGCAATGAAATATTGATTTGTTCTTTTTGTCATGTTTTTTAGCTTTTTATACGGATTAAGTTGATTTTTTTGCGGAACTTGTACCGATCCGGTTTTATATGTTATACTAATGCAATATTACCGGATATTCCCGCGGAAAGGAACGTATGTGCAGATGCATGATTTAATAAAACGCAACACACCGGGCATTTCCCTCGCTTTTACTACCGAGATCATTGAAAAATCAGACGGTAAAAATACGTATGAAATTGAAGCACAAAACGGAAAAATAGTTCTACGGGGTGACTGTACCATAAGCATCGCTATGGCTTATTACCGGTATCTTAGGGAATACTGTGCGGTGAATTTGGCGTGGTGCGGCAACACACGCTTAAAAGTTGACGCCGCCCCCCTGCCGGAAAGAAAAATCACTCATATTGTCGAGCAGGAAAAGCGAGCCTGTATGAACTACAGAGCGTTTGCCTATTCCACTGTGTGGTGGGACTGGGAGCGTTGGGAGAGAGAAATTGATTTTATGGCAATGAACGGAATCAATATGCCGCTTTCAATAGTCGGTAGCGAAGCGGTATGGTACCATACATTGCGCGATTTCGGCTACAGCGAACAAGGGGCCTTGCAGTATATTTCAGGCCCGTGCTACTGGAGTTGGCAACTGATCACTCACTTTGACACCAACTTAGCATTAACGGACACCGACTATGTTGAAAAACGCCTTGAACTCGGCAAAAAAATCATCAAGCGTGAAACAGAATTGGGTATGACACCTATTATGCAAGGCTTTTCCGGGCATGTACCAAGAACTGTTATACGCCTGCTGAAAAAAGCAAGGTTACGGCATAACCCGGCATGGAATAACTTTGCCACTACCTATCAAATTGAACCTTCCGACCCGCATTTTAAAAAATTCGGAAAGGCGTTGCTTGAAAAACAACTCAGGCTGCTTGGCGCTAACCATTATTATGCCTGTGACCCGCTGTACGACAGCACATTCTCCCCAAGAAGCGGCGAATATTTTAAAAGCCTTGGCAAGGCCGTATCCGCCCTATACCAATCTTTTGACAGCGAAGCTGTTTGGGTCATGCAAGGCGACCATATAAAAGAAAAAATGGTGAAAGCCGTACCGAAAGACCGAATACTGATCCTCGACATTGACGGGAACGGTCACAAATCAACAGACGGATATTGGGGATACAATTTTATCCTTGGAACAAAAAACAACACCGGTGGAAGAAACACCTTGCACGGTAGCATAAGCGATCTCGCCCAGACTCCATACCTGCAGGCAAAAACGGAGTATCCCAACATCGTCGGTACCGGAATCTTCCCGGAAAGCATCTGTCAAAATCCGCTTTATTTTGACTTAGCACTTGAGATGCTGACCCAAAACAAGGCCGTTGATTTGGATAAATGGCTCAAAGACTATGCACAAAGGCGCTATGGCAGCAACGAAGAATGCCTTTCGGATGCCGTTTTAACCTTGAAAGACAGCTGCTATTCCGAAAAATGCACAGGCCCGGAAACAGGCTCCATCATTTGCTCGCGGCCATCCACTGAGCTTAGCCACGCCGCAATCGGCGACACGATGGATTTAAGGTATGACAACAAACTGCTTTTTTACGCCGCAGACGCCATGTTGCTCGCAACAAAAGCCGAGACAGACGGCTATTCTTATGACGTGTGTGATGTTACAAGGCAAACACTCAGCAACCACGCCCGAATCATATACAGAGATGTCATGGAAGGCTATCGGACAAAGGATCCGAGGAAATTCGAGGTAAGTTCAAACGCGTTTTTAAGGCTTTTTGAAGATATAGACCGCTTGTTGCAAACCAGAAGTGAGATGACCCTTTCAAAATGGCTGGCAGACGCGCGTGACGCCGCTATTTTAGATACCGACAAGCAAAATTTTGAAATTAATATTTTACAACAATTAAGCCTGTGGGGCCCACTTAACGACACCGTTCTTTATGACATGGCGTGGCGGGAATGGGGCGGCATGATCAAAACATATTATGCGCCTCGCTGGCGGATGCTTCTCGAACTACTCGCAGGGAACTTCAAAGGTATTCGACGCATTTCAACCGTCACACGCAAGCAGCCGTTTGGTCGGAACGATTACAGGGGCAGTGGTTTTTACCGCAATATGGAACGATTAGAGCGCAACTGGATTGCCACATCCCGGCCGGAAGAACCCTCAAGCGAGAATACGGTAATCGTTGCCAGAGAGTTGCTCAACAAGTATCGCAAGGCGATCACCGAAGAATAGACAAAATAAAACCAAAACAGCACCGAAAACGATCGTTTTCGGTGCTGTTCTTGCATTATTTGAGCTGAATAGTAAATCGGCTTATGATCAGGTGCATCGGTGTCAGCGCCTATTTTTTGACCCACATTGCCGGGCGAATACCGCAACTCTCGTAATCGACATAGGTCGTATAGTCTCTGCCGTCATTGTTGACATAGCAAACGCCGTTTGCCTTATGCCCCGGGGTACGCAGTAACCACATGCCGGTGCCTTTGTTGTTGATGTATTTCCCAAGCTTTAAGCCATTTTGCTCTGCAAATTCAGTTCCCATGGCTGAGCGCGATTCCGTCGTTTCAAAATATTTTTCTACTTCTTCTAAGCCCAATAAGAAAATTTTATCTTTTGTTTCATTCCCGCCGGGCGTCTTGTGTTTAGCGTTTTCCGGATTTGCTACAGTTGTTTCGATAACTTTTTTTAAGTCCTTTTTTGTAAAAGCTGCTGCTGTAAAATCTTTATTAAGCCAAGTACGCACAGTGCTGTTTTCCCAAGTTATATCCACTTTTTCGTTGTTATATTTTTTCGTATCCAAGACTTTTTCGGATATTAGCAACGCTTTTTTGCCGTCAACGGCGAGCACAAGCCAAGTAATCTTCTCTTTGCCATTCTCGGTGTTATTGTCTTGCTCGTAGCTGCCAAGATTTACTTTGTCCCCTACTTTTGCTTTGTTAAGCGCCGTAATGCCTTCCGGCAGTTCTTCCTTGCCACAGGCAGAAAACACGGTCACCATGATAAGAACCGATAACAGCATTACTATAATTCTTTTTGCTTTAGCCATTTGTGTAACCTCCAAACTATTAATACAAAGCTCTTGAAAGTACAGTCCTTCGGGTTCACCCGAAAATCTGTTCACAAGCTTCTTATGTATATTAACATTTATGTCGGCATCTGTCCAACATTATTTTATTAACCGCCATATTCAATTTAGCCCGATCACAAACTTAACCGAACTTTCATTATAATATTAGGAAAAGGAACGACACCGATATGGTATCGTTCCTAAAGCTTACTATAAATGAAACTCATTTAAGCAATCAGTTTTTGAATGGGTAACTGTGATAGTTAATCAGACAAAAAACTAAAATGAGGTGATTAGTCCTGCGGAATATTGCAGTATTTTAAGTGCATCCCTGGCAGTGACTTCTCCGGGATCGCTTCCCCCTGTGTCAACATTAGCTTGTAATCTTTGCAAATCGGATAGAGGTACAGAAATAGTTCCTGCACTAGCCTGCAGTGTCATAAGAGCGTCCCTTGCTGAGACTGTGCCATTAAGGTCTGTGTCACCGAGAATTACGCCCGCTATTTTAACCGTTGCGATAGCCGCGGCCGTATCAATGGTTGCGCCGTAAGTCGCGAGTTCATCATATTGCACGACGCCGGGACCGGCATCCGCTTTCGCTCTGCCAATATAAAGGGAATTCGTTCTGTTAAATGCATCTCTGCCAAAGTTCGGGTCAATATAAACCACTGCGTCACCCGCAGTTGCGCCGGCTTTAACTTTAAAGTTAATGTTCAGCACATCTTCCTGCCCTGTCGGAACGACACTGTAAGGAGCGCTGTCATAGCTTGGCGTTATATTGATGGTAATTCCGCCCCATTGCGCTTTAAATGCGGTATCGTTTCTATAGATTTCCGGCCAAAAGTCGAGATTGACGGGATCCTGTGTTGCATCAAAGTCATATTTATTTTAAAGAACGGTGCTGTTTAAATTATCGACACTTACAACCTCAAGCTTTGTCTTGTCAAAAAGAACAGGTATATTACCCGCACATATCAGCGCGTTGGAACCCAAGCTGAGTGTCACCGTAAATGTTTGATCACCATCAATGCGATGTACCAGAGGAACGGCAGTCTTGTCGGCATCAAGAGCAAGCGTATTGACCGCTTTCTGCTCATCTCTCAAAGGA
>JAAYFA010000196.1 GCA_012728445.1 Clostridiales bacterium
CGTCGCTAACAGTGGAATGGGGGTGAAGGTTGGCTTTGTACTGGTCCCAAGTGTTCCAGTTGACGTTGGCGTAGGGGCTTACAATGGTATAGTCTACCTCCGTTGCCGCGCCGGCGGAGAAGGGGATAAAGGATGACAGCAACGCTACGACCATCATCATCGCCAGTGATCTTTTGAACAAATTCTTTTTCATGTTAAAACTCTCCTTTACAAGATTTATTATTCGATGAATAAAACAATTAACTACTACATTATATCGTATTAGACCGCTATATTCAAACAGTTTTATGCTTTTGGCGGGTTGCACAAATAGGGGGCAGTGCTTTTAGGCATAATTTCTCTCTTTCCCTATATATCGTGTTAACGTGTATAGAAAACAGCCATTTTCTATACACGTTTGATCGATGTGTATAAAAAACGGCTGTCATATGCTATGCGTTGTTCCCCCATGGTATCACTGCCAAATAAAATATCAAAACACTTGACAATATAGGATAAATCCCATATGATGAACATGTGATGAATCATATTGTTGAAAGTAGGCGTACTGTGCAAGAACTTGAAGCAATCTTTTATGATAAACCGGACGGTACTCAACCTGCGAAAGATTTTTTGAATAGTTTAGATATTAAAATGCAGGCTAAGATGGCCCGCACAATACAAATACTGCAAGACAACGGGACCGCGCTGAGGGAACCTTATTCTAAGCTTTTAGAAGACGGCATTTTTGAGTTGCGGGCTAAGGTTGGATCTGATATCTCTCGAGTTTTGTATTTCTTCTTCGTTGGCAAAAAGGTTATACTGACAAATGGGTTTATCAAGAAATCACAAAAGACACCAAAGGCGGAGATAGAGCGGGCTAGAGGCTATAGAGACGAATTCCTCAACAGAAAGGAGAGCAAGTAATGACGACGTTTAACGACTTCCTTAAAAAAAAGATGAAAGACCCCGCTTTTAAGGCGGAATATGAAGCGCTTGAGCCTGAGTTTGCAATCATTCAGGCCATGATCGACACGCGTAAAAACTGCGGAATGACGCAGAAGCAACTCGCAGAGAAAACCGGGATTGCTCAGGGTGATATCAGTAAATTGGAGAACGGGAGTGCTAACCCATCTTTGCGAACGCTCCAACGCCTTGCTTCCGGCATGGGTATGAAGCTTAAGGTTGAGTTTATTCCCACCGGGCATTAGCAAATATTAGCGAATAGAAAAAGAGCGGGTAACTTATGAAAAGTTATCCGCTCTTTTTCAAGAATCTAACGTCGACATTTCGTATTAGCGTAGGTAGGGACGCACATTGTGCGCCCGCCCATTTGCTCGAAATCTATCTCAGCCGGTTTCTCGCGAATGCGGTGCGCCTTTCCCTACACCCGCCAATCCGAAAAACCCCTACCACCCCAATACGTATAAAGCGTGTCGCTTAAAAACTTGCAGATCTTTGTTAAAAGCTCTTCTTTGCTTTTGTCTTCGGGCGCATTGCGTTCACCGATTTTTACCATGATCGCAAAAAGTCTTTCACGCGCGGCGGTGTATTCTTCATAAACGACGACGGTGTTGTTGAGCATGGCATCTGCTTGTTCGATAGCCGCTTGCAGCTCGGCTGCATCTTCGGGCGTTAAGGTGCTTTGGTCAATGGTTTTTGCCTTGGCTACGTCACCGGTAAAGCCCCGCGCCTCTCGCCCCACATTGAACTGCGGGAAACGCTCCGGCATGGTATAGACATCCGCAAAGTCGTTATGGAGTAGCAGCTCTGTGGCTAATTTGATGATGACATCGTTCCGGCCGGTGCCTTCGTGGTGTTGGTTGCGGAAGTAGAAGGTGTGGTCCGGCAGTAGGCCGGTGGATGCATCCACAATGCGGTCGGGGGAGATGTGGTTGTGCTCGAGGCACTGTTGTTGCACATAGTCCTCCGGTAGCGGTGTGTCAACAAGACCGGCGGTGGCACCCATGGAAGTGGAGGCAAGATGAATAACGCCGTCCGAGTTGCACTCGTCCCAGGAGCCGGCAATTGCGTAGAGGGATTGGTTATAATCGCAGATGTCAAAAACGCTGACACCGTTTTCAATCAGTTTTAAGATGTTAACATCGGAGTTTTGTTGTGCTTGGTAATACAAATCGGTTTGACGCCTAATTTCCGCATGCTCCGGGGCGGACAGCAGGGCATCCCTTGCTTCGGGGTAATAGGCTTGTGGGACTAAGCTCCACATCACGGTGCAGTTGACAAGGACGGAGTCCATCAGTGAGCCAACAGCCTTATCCAACACGGCGTGCAGGACCTCTTTGGGTAGTAAGCGTAGCAGAATATTGATTAGGTAGCCAAGGTAGCCGTCTATGAAGGACGGGAGAAGGTCTCTGTATAACATTTCGTCATCCAAGCTCAGGTTGTTTGCGTAAACATCACCGATAATGTTGCTGCCGTCGAGCGCCGGGACGATGAAAAGGACCCGATTGAGGTCTTTATAAATATCAGGGTAAAACTCAAAAAGGGAGTTGGCAATGGTGCCGCCCAAACTGACCGGTACCAGGTTGACCTTGTCATGCCCGGTTTCCAACTTCACTTGCTGAATATAGGCGTAAAGTTCATCCGTAATGGACAGGTTGTTGCCGAAGGAATCGTAAGCGAAGTAGTAGAGGTGGTCTTCGCCCGCCACTTGTGCGTAATAATTTAGGCTCATGCTGCTGTAGATAAAAGATTTTTCTTTCTCTGTACAGCGGGCGACGCTGTAGGGGTAGCGAACCAGTTCCGTGTTGCTTGTCTTACCGCCGTCGGGTCCATTGGCACTGCCTGCAAAGACTTCGGCCGCAAGTTTCGCCCCGGTGTCCGACAGGCCACAGTCCCGCTGTGTGAGTAGGGTGGCGATGAGGGGGGCAGCCAGTGAACCGATGAGTGCGTCTGTATCGACCGTTGGGGGCCAGGCGGTTATTACTTTACCGTTTTTGTCAAGCATTCTGTTGTTATTTTCATCCAGCGCATACAGCTCGGACTGCCCGATACCATGTATAACGATGGACGGTGCGTGGGGACAGTTGCCGCCACAGTGTGTGAGCACATCGCTGTTTTGAGTGTGTACAGGATTGCCCTCAGTTTCGCCCGCATGGTCGTTTAGCAGAATTGCGGCGGCCCGGTCAAACGTTTTAACGGTGCTGACAACATCGGTCTGCGTTTTGCTTATCGCCGCAGTAACGGCTGTGCTTGCGGGTTGCGTGGCAAACCCAACCCCAATGACAGAAAACATCAAGGTGCAAGCAAGCAGTGTGGAAG
>JAAYFA010000095.1 GCA_012728445.1 Clostridiales bacterium
ATCCACCGGAAAGAAGTTCAAAGCGTTTGTCGGTCAGCCGCCCCGCCGCAAAATCTTCATAGGTTTTGCGAAAAAGCCCGTCCAGCTCAGCAATCCGCTTTTCATTTTTAACAATTTGTTTTTTGTTGGATTTGGCAGATTCACTTTGCCGTAATGTCGATGCCTTGCGCATCAAATTGATAAATTCACTTTCGTTGCTACGGGCAAAAGCGGTGGTGCGCTGTATGGCTTCTAATATGAGAGCGTTGGCGGTGGCGGATGTGATAAAGTGCGTTGTGCATTTCTTTGAATAGGGTCCGCTGTTATTGCCCTTCGAACATTTGTAGTCATCCCGCGCGCCGACCTTCATCATCTTGCCTGTATGCGGGCTTGGTCTTTCGTAAGCGGCACGGCGGTGATTGTAAAGTCTGTGTCCACAATCAGCACAATATAAAATGCCTGTCAGCGGGTTTGCTTCGCCTGTGGTGTCTGTGCGGCGTTTTACCGTCCGGCAACGCTGTGCGGTTTGCCATGTTTTGGGGTCAACAATGGCCTCGTGGGTATTTTCAAATATAACCCAATCTTCTTTCGGATTCCACGTTACCTTTTTATCCTTATAGGATTCTTTCTTTGTGCGGAAATTAACCGTGTGCCCCATATATTCAGGTTTAGCGAGCATAGCAGAAATTTGAGTCCCTGCCCATCGGAAGGAATGTTTTGCAATCCTGTTTCTTTGCGTACCAAGCCCCATTTTACCGAGGTAAACACCCGGCGTTTCGATTCCGTCCGCTTCCAGTATTTTTGCAATCTGAAAAGGACCTTTGCCGCTTACAGAGAGGGCGAAAATGCGGCGTACCACTTCGGCGGCTATCGGGTCAACCACCCATGCGTTTTTATCATCGGGACTTTTTAAATATCCATAGATACTGCTGTTGGTAAGGCGTTTGCCGTTATGCCCTTTTGACTGATAGACTGCCTTGATTTTGCGGCTGGTATCACGGGCATACCATTCTGCCATAATATTGAGGAACGGAGCAAACTCACCCGATTCTCCATTCTCACTGTCGATGTTATTGCTGACGGCAATAAAGCGGACGCCATGTTGACGGAAAAACACTTCGGTATAAAAACCGACTTGCAGATAATCCCGCCCAATTCGGCTCATGTCTTTTACAATAACAATGTCGACATTTCCGGCTTCAACTTCCGCAATCATTTCCTTAAATCCTTTGCGGTCAAAGGTGGTGCCGCTTACACCGTCATCACAGAAATGACGGCAACTTGTGAAACCGCTTCTTGCTGCGAAATCTTCAAGGAATTTCTTTTGGTTGGTGATGGAATTGCTCTCGCCTTGCATCTCATCGTCACGGCTAAGGCGGGAATACAATGCTGTGGTTTTGTTTGATTTTGACTGCCTCATAGAATACTCCTTTGAGCGCATTGATGCGCCGGCAGCCAGTTCACTCGTAGCAACTTTATTTTATAACAAAGGGGGAATTTTTTCAACCTCTCTTTTGTTAAATATTCTGTTTTCATTATTGATTTACCACCCCTTTTTCCGACGAAGCTTCATTTTTCACAAGCCGCAATATTTTATCCTGTGCCGTTTCGCCACTCTTATTGCTGAAATGAACACCAACACGGTAAACGGTATGTCCGATTCGCTTAGTAAAAGTTCCGGCTTCAAGGGCTTTCAATTGTAGTGGAACCGTTTGTTTCTCTGTGTTTTTTGTCATAGAAT
>JAAYFA010000407.1 GCA_012728445.1 Clostridiales bacterium
AGGCATCATGATGCGTGGCCCCGGTGGACTCGCTATGTCGTTACGTTTGCCTGACGGTACCATTGAGACGTCGAAACGAACAGTTAAACAACTAAAAGATAAACACAAAATATTCGGATGGCCTTTGATTAGAGGCGTTGTCGGCTTTATCGAATCAATGGTGTTGGGCTACAAATGCCTGATGGAGTCAGCCGAGAAAACCGGTTTTGATCTTGACACAGAAGAAGACATGTCCAAGTTCGATAAATGGTTAACAGAACATCTTGGAAAGAAGATGATGTCGGTTATCGGTGCCATTTCCGCTGTGCTGGGCTTTGGACTTGCGTTTTTGCTTTTCTTCTGGTTTCCAAGCGCTACATTTGATTTTTTGAATTCTGTTGCCAAGGAAGCGCTTACAAATTGGCGCGCCGTGATTGAAGGTTCGGTGCGAGTAACCATTTTTGTTGCCTATATGGCTGCCGTAGCGCAATTAAAAGATATCAAAAGGCTTTATATGTACCACGGGGCAGAGCATAAATCTATTTTTTGCTTTGAAAACGGGGAAGAGCTGACAGTTGAAAATGTTCGTAAGCAAAAGCGCTTTCACCCTCGCTGTGGCACAAGCTTTATTTTTGTTATGATTATTCTGAGTATACTGGCCTCCTCCATAATAGCAATTTCTTTCCCGGCGGTTACTCAAAACAGAGCCGTTTGGATGCTTGTTAAGTTACTGTTGATGCCTATTATTATGAGCATTGGCTTTGAGTTTATCAAGTATGCAGGATGTCACCAAAACATCTTCGTAAAAATTCTTTCGGCTCCGGGACTATGGATGCAGCGCATTACAACGAAGGAACCAACAGACGATATTATTGAAGTCGGCATCGCGGCGTTGAAAGCAGTTTTGCTAACTGAAGACAACGCAACAACAGAAGAACCGCAAACCGTTGCTGCAACACCGGAAATTCAAAACACGAACATCCTTGATGTTTTAGAAACACAACCGGAGCAAGTCGAAACAAAACTGACTTCCGAAAATGTCGGATGAAGCTTTCCGATTTAATGGCTTACGGTAAGAGTAGCCTTGAAAAAGCAGATAAAGAAAGCCCGCTGTTTGATTCAATGTGTATTCTTGAGCAAGCGTCGGGCTTGAATAAGACCAACATATATTTAAATGCCGATAAGGATATCGACAAGTCAGTTGAATGTTGCTTTAAAGCAAACATTCACAGAAGGGCCAAAGGGGAGCCATTGCAATATATCCTGGAGAGCTGGGATTTTATGGGGATGAACTTTTTGGTCGGACCCGGTGTTCTGATTCCTCGTCCCGAAACGGAGATTCTGGTTGAACTGGCTGTCAGCAAAATCAGACAAAGAAAAGAAGAAACGGTTGTTTTTGATTTATGTGCAGGAACGGGGTGCATTGGCATAAGCGTTGCAAAACTTTGCGCTAACGCCAATGTATATCTGGTTGAAAAGTCACCCGAAGCGCTCGAATATCTAACTAAAAACAACAACTGCTTTCAGCTTGAAAACACAACGATCATTCAAGGCGATATATTTGAGGGCTTTCATGCATTTAAACTGCCACAGCCGGATATTGTTTTATCCAATCCTCCTTATATCCCCACAGAGGAGATCGAAAGTTTGCAGACTGAGGTTACTTTTGAGCCGCGAGAAGCGCTTGATGGCGGCTGTAACGGGCTTGACTTTTACAGGGCCATTAATGAGCTATGGAGTCCTTATATGAACACACAGGGGATGCTGGCAGTCGAATGCGGTGAGTCGCAAGCGACGAAAATATCTGAATTGTTTTCAAATGTAAATAATCGCGTATCTACAGTGAGTGACTATAACAAAATAAAAAGAGTTGTGTTGATGGAAAATGGGCGATAATCCCGTTTTCTTAATATGTGTTGACACAAACTTGGTTTTAACATAATCTATATACAGCAAAAAGTAACAAATTTAAGGTATTGGTGAACAGAATGATTTTTGATCTCCTAAGAAATGGATTTACAGTACAAGTCTTTATTAATCTTCTTGTAAGGGTTTTTATCATCTTTTGCGTGCTGCCTTTTCATGAGTATGCCCATGCTCTCCTAGCAACAAAACAGGGCGACCCAACTGCAAAGCTGAGCGGACGATTGACACTGAATCCTTTGGCACATATTGACCCTATCGGTGCTGTAATGATATTTTTTGCGGGTTTTGGTTATGCCAAACCCGTGCCCGTTAACATCAGGAATTTTAAGAATCCCAAAAAAGGCATGGCAATCACGGCCCTTGCAGGACCGGTATCCAATCTTTTGTTAGCTTTTATATCGATCATTTTCATGAACTTGGTCGCCCTTATAAGCGATGCAACAATTGTTCAGGTAACGATTCTGTTTTTGTATTATAATGCTGTTATCAACATAAATCTTGCGGTATTCAATCTTCTTCCCATTCCTCCTCTCGATGGGTCGCGCCTTCTTGCGGTCATTTTGCCCGATAAATATTATTATAAAGTTATGCAAAATGAAAGAATGTTAATGATAATTATCTTGGTGCTGATTTTTACCGGTGTTATAACAAGGCCTTTGATGTTCTTGTCGGGCGCGGTATATAAAGCTTTAAGCGTGTTCGTAGGTTTATTTTTTAAACTATTTTAGCGAGGTATTTATTTGGAGAATTTGTCTTACAAATTAGATATATTTGAAGGCCCAATGGACCTCCTTCTTTTTTTAATCGGCAAGCATAAGGTCAGTATTACGGATATACCGATCCTTGAGCTGATAGAACAGTATTTGGGTTATGTTAAAGGTCTGCATGTAGAAAATCTTGAAGCTGCCAGCGAATTCCTTGAGATGGCAGCAAGATTGGTATATATTAAGACGGTATCGCTTTTACCCGCCCATGAGGAAGCTGATAAATTAACGGAAGAGCTCAGAGGAGAACTGTCCGAATATTTGGATTGTCAGATTATAGCCGGCAAGCTAAGTGAAAAAGCAAAAGGCTTTAATTATTTTTCAAGAGATCCGCAAGAATTTGAAGAGAATATGACCTATTCGCGCTTTCATGAAACGGTTGAAATGTTTCGTGCTTATGTGGCAGCAGTCGGAAAAGGCAAACGAAAATTACCGCCGCCGATTGAAGCCTTTTCCGGAATTGTCACGAAGACCATTGTTTCAGTAACGTCTAGAATCACTTTCATTTTGCAAAAATTTAATGACTCCGGGAAAAAACGATTTCTCTCGTTTTTTGAAAAATCAGAGTCAAGGTCGGAAATGGTTGCTACATTTTTAGCAATCCTTACTCTTGCGAAAGCGAAAAGAATAGCATTCACCGGCAGCGACGAAAACATGGAAGTCATTCTTCTTAAAAGTACAACAGGAGGCAAACACAATTGAACGATATTGAAGCGCAAGCAATTGTTGAAGCAATCCTTTTTGCCAGCGGAGACCCTTTAGAAATAGCGAGAATCGCCGAAGCGCTTGATACGGACATTGAAACTGCAGTAATTGTATTGGAAAAATTTGAGAATAGTCTAAAAGAACGCCAAAGCGGATTATCTCTACTTCGGCTTGATGAAAAATACCAGCTCTGTACACGAACAGAATACGCCGATAAAATCCGTGCAATACTCGAAATCAGGCGCAATACGCCACTATCTTCGGCAGCACTTGAAGTTTTAGCTGTTGTTGCTTACAATCAGCCTATTACAAAGTCTTATATTGAACAGGTAAGAGGCGTGGATTGCTCGGGCGTCATTTCCACCTTGAGTCAAAAAGGGCTTATAGAAGAGTGCGGTAGGCTTGAATTACCCGGCAGACCTTTGTTATACGCTACAACACCGGATTTTTTGCGTTGTTTTTGCATCTCCTCGTTGAGCGAGTTACCGAATTTACCCGAAAAAGATAATGCAGTTGAGACAGATGAGTTTGTTGAAGAACAAATTTCATTCACACCGGAAGAGACAGATTGATATTCTGCATTTGGAGGCGCGATAAGATTGGTCTTTCTTTATATTATACTATCCATAATATTCTTTTTAGTATTGCTGCTATGTATTAAAATTACTGTTGCCACACAATACAATGAGGATTTCGAGCTCGAAGTAAGATGGTTATTTATTAAATACAAACTGTATCCTCCGAAAGAAAAGAAACCCAAGAAAGAGAAGAAAGAGGATAGTAAAGATAACAAAAAGGATAAAAAACCGAAAAAAGCAAAAAAACCGAACCCTTTAAAAAAGTTCTATGAAAACCAGGGAATGACGGGTGTAATTGACCTGATCAGCGCTACTGCATCCGTTGTGAATGGGAGGTTCAAGCGGATATTCAAGTCAGTAGTGATTAACTCGCTAGTTATTGCCATGCAAGTCACGGGTGAAGATTCCGCCAAAACAGCTATGAATTACGGCGAGGTGTGCGCGGCAGTTTTCCCCGCTGTAGGTTTAATGTGCTCAACGATGCGTGTCAAGAGATACAAGATTAACATCACTCCGGATTTTATCGGTTCGGAAAACAAAGCGTATTTCAGCGCTGTGATTTCTGTAATTCCGATAAGAATAGTAAATGCAGCAATTATATTTTTATTTCAATTTTTATTCAAAGTTCTCGCAAAGCTCCTTTTAGGCGGCAGAAAAGACAGTGTAAAAAAATAAATACATTAAGAAAGGCTGTTTCATTATGAAAGAACAATCAGCATCGGGTTTACTGGGCACGGCGATTGAAAAGATCAGAGATTTGGTTGATGTCAGCACAATTATCGGAGATCCGATTCCGGTCGGAGAAGGAGTTTCGATAATTCCGGTGTCAAAAGTAACTTATGGATTTGCGTCGGGCGGTTCGGATTTTCCTTCAAAAACAAATGCTGAGTTATTCGGCGGCGGCGGCGGTGCCGGCATTACAATAAACCCCGTCGCATTTCTTGTCATCAACAACGGAGAAGTGACCATCAAGCACATTGTCTCAGGTGATAATTCAGCCGAGAGAATAATCGGAATGGTTCCGGATGTTGTTGATAAGGTTACAAACGTTATCAATAAATTTGTAAAAGAAAAGCCGGAAAAAGCCGACAAGTCAGCTGCGGCAGACACGTCGGATGAAACGAAGTAACCAAACAATAATTTTATGATATGAGGCAAAGTTCTTGAAAATTGAAAGCTTAAGAGTTCAAAAGTATATTTCGGAATGCGGTGCTGCTTCACGGCGAAAAGCCGAAGAGCTCATTATTCAAAGAAAAGTCACGATTAACGGTAGATATGCCGCGATCGGTGACAGAGTCAATCCGAAAACCGATATCGTCACAGTTAACGGTATAAAAATTGTAAATAAAAACAGCCTTCGTTATATAATGCTTCACAAGCCCCGAGGGTTTGTAACAACCATGAGCGATGAACTTGGACGAAGGTGCGTTGCTCAGCTTATTACAGATATTCCGGAAAGAGTGTACCCTATCGGAAGACTGGACAAAGACTCCGAAGGATTATTGTTGTTAACAAATGACGGGGAGTTCCACAACGCAATATCGCACCCTAAGACGCAGATATCAAAAACTTACAGGGTTACGGTTCGCCCGCACGTTACAGAAGATCAGATGACAGCTATGGCTGTGAGTTTGGACACCGGCACGGCCGGCACAGCCTCGAACAGCATTAAAATATTGCGCCAAGAACAAGACAAATCGGTGTTGGAGATCATATTGCACGAAGGCAAAAACAGACAAATCAGAAAATTGTGTGAAGACGTTAACCTTGAAGTGGCACGATTAAAAAGAATCGCCGAAGGTTCTGTAAAACTTGGCATGCTCCAGCAGGGCAAGTGGCGCGACTTGAAAAAGGAAGAGCTGGACTCTCTTTTAAATATGATTTCAAAAACCCGGTGATTTAAATCTAATATCATTCAGAGTATGTGCAATATTATTCGAACTTTGAGAGGGGCATGGCTAATGATAAGAAGCATGACCGGCTATGGACATGCAAAGGTTGCAACAGATGGGATTAATGTAGCATTTGAGATTAAAAGGGTTAACCATCGTTTTTTTGAGTGTTCAACGCGCGTGCCGCGCAATTATGGTTTTCTTGATGAAAAACTTAAAAGTTTTCTGAAAGACAAAGTATCCCGTGGTAAATTGGAGTGCTTTGTTCAAGTTGAAGCCGAAGAACAAGAGAATGTGCTTGTTACACTGAACAAATCCCTTGTAAAAGGGTACATGGATGCTTTTGAAGAGCTGGAAAATCAGTTTGGCATAAAAAATGATGTAACGGCAACAACATTTTTTTCAAGCAATGAAGTGTTTTCCATACATAAGCAAGCTGAAGACGAAGAAAAAATTCTTTTTGCTGTCCTTGCAGCAGCACAACAGGCAGTTGAAAAATTCATTGAAATGCGCGAAGTGGAGGGCGCTAAACTGCTAGATGATATGCAAACGCACATAGCCGAAATTACTCGGAATTTGGCGTTTGTTGAGGCTCGCTCTCCCGTAACCGTCAAAGAGTATTATGTTAAGATAAAAGCGCGCATGAAGGAACTGACGGAAGATGCAAAAATAGATGAACAACGAATAATCAATGAAGCGGCTATTTTTGCAGACAGAGTCGCTATTGACGAGGAAACGGTTAGGCTTCACAGTCACTTAGCACAGCTGGATGAATTATTTTCCGTTCAAGAGCCAATAGGGCGTAAAATGGACTTTTTGGTGCAAGAAATTAATAGGGAAGCCAACACAATAGGTTCAAAATCACAAGATATTGAAATTGCACGTTGTGTTGTCAACATTAAATCTGAAATCGAAAAGATTAGAGAGCAAGTGCAAAATATAGAATAATATATCGAAAACGGAGGCATGTTTATGAAGCTTATAAATATCGGTTTCGGCAATATGGTTAATGCGAGTCGCCTTGTAGCAATTGTCAGCCCTGAGTCGGCGCCGATAAAACGCATTCTTCAAGACTGCAAAGAAAAAGGCACCTTGATTGATGCAACACATGGTCGAAGAACGCGAGCAGTCATCATCACCGACAGCGACCATGTTATTCTTACTTATCTGCAAAGCGAAACAGTCGCAAACAGACTCAACGAGGATGATGTTGATCAGCTAGAAGCCGGGGAGGAGACAGAGTGTGAATAGAAATGGACTACTGATTATTCTTTCAGGCCCTTCCGGTTCGGGCAAGGATACAATTTTGTATGAACTTGCCAAGCGTGAGAGGGACATTAAAATTTCAATTTCCATGACAACCCGAAAGCCGCGGGATTGGGAGGAAGATGGGAAGAACTATTATTTTGTTGATGAGGCCTATTTTAGGAGGAAGCTTGAAAGTGAGCAGATTCTCGAATATGCGCAATACGGATCAAAGTTTTATGGAACACCAAAAGCCCCTGTTGACATTTGGCTTGCAGAAGGGAAAACAGTAATCCTTAAAATTGAGGTGCAAGGTGCCGAAAAAATTCGTGCGCTTTATCCTGACGCTGTAAGTATCTTTTTGATGCCGCCTTCATTGCAAGTTCTTGAAGACCGCTTGAGAAAGCGGGAAACTGAAGACGAGGATGAAATTAGTCGCAGGTTGACCATCGCTGTCGGCGAGATAAAAAGATCCCTAGAATACGATTATTATGTAATAAACGACATTGTAGGGTATGCGGTCAGCGACATATCCGCTATTATCCAAGCAGAAAAACAAAAAACTTTTCGAAATAAAAATATTATAAGCGAGGTAATGAATAATGCTTAATCCGGATTTACGTAAACTGCTGAGCAACCATCTCAGCCGCTATTCACTTGTTACCGCAGTTGCAAAACGCGCGCGGATTATTGCCGAAGAAGCGGAAGAGAAAAAAATAGTAATGACAGAAAAACCTGTCAGTGTCGCTGTAGAAGAAATATTGCGTAGCGACTATATCATTGTCGAGCCCGAGGAAATTCGAAACCTTTAATCCCCTAAAAGATGATGAGGTTATGTCATGAGCTTAAAAATTGCAAAAATCGCTGTGGAGAATACGGCGTATTCCTTTGATAAAGAATACGACTATAGGATACCGGAAATGCTCTCGGAATCCGCCTTGCCGGGGTGCAGAGTTACCGTATCTTTTGGCAGAGGCAATACCAGAAGAACCGGATTGATTACAGCGGTTTGCAAAGAATCTAAAAGTGCTAAACTAAAATGTATTGAAGCGGTGCTGGATGAAGCGCCGCTTCTTAACGATGAAATGCTTTCTCTTGTTTACTGGTTGCGTGAACGTACTTTCTGCACTCTTTTTGATGCGGCAAAGGCATTATTGCCAACCGGAATAAACTTTAAACATATTGCGTCGTATACGATGTCTCCCGATATCGATGAAGCGGAGATTTTATCGCTTACCCCGGATGAAAAAAAGGTATTCGATTTTATCAACGCCCATAAGGGGTATATAAAAAAGGAACGCATCCTTCAATCGCTCGAATTAGCGCCGACATCGGGTATTCCCGAAAAGCTTGCGAATCGTGGGGTTATTATGCGTAGTGTTGATGCTGTGCGCAATGTAGGCGATTTAACGGTGAAAATGGTTAAACTGAAAATTGCAGATGGCGATGAAGTAAATGCTATTTCCGGCTTAACACAAAAACAACAGTTAATAATTGATTTTCTTCTCGATACCGGCACCGCCACTGTCAAAGAAATTTGCTATTATACCGGTTTAACGTCTTCTGTAATCCAAGCGCTTAATAAGAAAAGTATTGTCGAAATATACGAAAACCCGGTTTATCGGAAACCATATATTTCTAAAAAATCCGGTGAGAAAAGTAAAAGTATAAACCTGACCAGTGAACAAGAAGAGGCATATAATAATTTACTGGCTCAATATACCAAAGGCAAGGGTGGGGTTTCTCTGCTTTTTGGCGTAACAGGTAGCGGGAAAACCCTTGTCTATTTAAAACTCATCGACAAAATAATTTCTAAAGGCAAAAACGTCATAGTCATGGTGCCCGAAATTGCTTTAACACCGCAGACACTGGCTATTTTTAATCAGCGTTACGGCAGCGATATTGCCGTATTTCACAGCGCGTTGTCTTTAGGTGAACGGGCAGATGAGTGGCGAAGGGTAAAAAAAGGTGAGGTTTCAATTGTTATTGGAACTCGATCCGCCGTATTTGCTCCACTGGAAAACATCGGCCTCATTATTATTGATGAAGAACAAGAAAAAACTTATAAGTCTGATCAATCGCCCCGGTATAATGCGAAGGATGTCGCTCGTTTTCGTTGTGCCGAACATAATGCCTTGCTTATTCTTTCCTCCGCAACGCCAAGCGTTGAGAGTTATGCCGCTGCAAAAGAAGGCAGGTATTCGCTGAATGTGTTGAATAACCGTTATGGGACTGCAATTCTTCCCGAAGTTGTCACGGTGGATATGCGTGAAGAACTGGCGCAGGGCAACAATTCTGAAATCAGCAGCGCTTTACTGAAAGCGTTGGAAGAAAACCTCGTTTCGGATAAGCAATCCATCATTATGATAAACAGGCGGGGTTATAATACATACGCGGTTTGCAGGTCCTGCAGTGCGGTAATAACATGCCCGTCATGCAGTATATCCATGCGCTACCACAACGCAAATAAAAGACTCATGTGCCATTATTGCGGGTTTTCTCAGCCTTTTACGGATACATGTGCGAGTTGTGGGAAAAAGGATGTACGCTATTCGGGTTTTGGGACTCAAAAGATTGAGGATGAGATAGGGGTGCTTCTTCCGCAGGCAAGAATTTTAAGGATGGATACGGACACAACAATGTCGCGCCTGTCGCACGAACGAAAATTCGAACAGTTTGCAAACAGAGAATTTGATATTTTGCTGGGCACGCAAATGGTCGCAAAAGGTTTGGATTTTGAAAACGTCACGCTGGCGGGCGTTGTATCAATTGATCACCAGCTATATAATGATGACTACTCAAGCATGGAGTCAGCCTTTGGTCTGCTTACCCAAGTGGTCGGCCGTTCGGGTAGGGGTAAATACAAGGGCAAGGCAATTATTCAAACATTTACGCCTGAAAATGAAATCATCCGTTTAGCTGCAAAACAAGATTACGATACTTTTTTTCAAACAGAAATACAAATCAGAAAGCTGTTAATTTATCCACCCTTCTGCGATATATGCCTTTATTGTTTTGCCGGAGAAAACGAAATGAAAGTAAAATCTGCATCTCTTTTTGTTTTTGAAAGATTGAAAGAAAAAACGGCAGAAAACTATAGTGACTTAAAGTTGATTGTTCTCGGGCCGGTAGCTGCGAGGGTAGCAAAAGTAAATAACAGGTACCGCTACAGGATTATTATTAAATGCCATAACTCAAGCCGTTTCAGACAACTGATTAGAGAGCTTATTGCTATATATGACAAGCAAAGCAGCTTTTCAAAGGTCACGGCTTATATTGACATGAATCCCGATAGTGTTATATAATACAGAGTGAAGAAATCATAATTTGCAACTCGTTTTGGGAGGGATTATACTTGGCGTATAGGAATATTGTTAAAATAGGAGATTCTATTTTAGACAAAAAAAGCAGAAAAATAGAAGAATTTGACGAACGACTGCACGTATTGCTTGATGATATGGCAGAAACGATGTATAAAGAAAATGGTGCAGGGCTTGCAGCGGTTCAAGTCGGTGTTCTAAAGAGAGTTTTTGTTGCGGATGTCGGTGAAGGGCTGATTGAACTGGTTAACCCTGAAATCATTGAGTTTGAAGGGATACAAGAAGAACAGGAAGGCTGCCTTTCTGTACCCGGGGAATATGGCATAACATCAAGACCCGCCACGGTAAAGGTCAAAGGTCAAAATCGACAAGGGAAATGGTTTGTCTACAAGGCAGAAGGCCTTAAGGCGCGATGTTTTTGCCACGAGATTGACCACCTTGACGGTGTGTTGTTTACAAAACGTGTCATCCGAAAATCCAATGAGGAAATCGAGTAGGCGGTGATAGTTTGAATATTATTTTTATGGGAACACCTGATTTTGCCGTCCCTTGCCTAGAGCGGTTAATTCATGACGGTCATACTGTTTCGGCTGTTTTCACAAAGGTTGACAGACCAAAGGGGAGAGGCAATATTGTCACACCGCCACCTGTTAAAATCAAAGCGTTGGAACACAACATAGATGTTTACCAACCCGCATCGTTAAAAGACGAAGAAATCATATCTGTAATCGCTGAGCTTAAACCCGAACTTATTGTTGTTACGGCATACGGCAAAATTCTCAACAAACAAATATTGAGCATACCTGTTCACGGCTGCATCAATATCCACGCGTCACTTTTGCCCCAATACAGAGGAGCAGCACCGATACAGTGGGCTATTATTAATGGAGAAAGCGAAACTGGTATTACATCAATGCAGATGAACGAAGGGCTTGATACCGGTGATATGCTCGTAACAGAAAAGACTGCGATTGGTAAAGACGAAACCTCGGGTGAGCTTTTCGATAGATTGTCAAAAATCGGAGCCGATGTTTTATCAAAAACAATTGACGGGATTATAAAAAAAACGATTATCCCTATTAGTCAGGATGATGCCCTTTCAAGTTATGCACCAATGATAAAAAAAACACTGTGCAGAATTGATTGGCACGAGCCTTCCTTTAAAATACACAATCTGATAAGAGGTCTTTCACCGTTCCTCAGCGCGACCTCAACTGTAAATGGTAAGATTGTTAAAATAATATCTTCCGTTCTTTGCGACCATAAAAAAGGGGCAGCCGGTGAAGTTGTCGAAAACAAAGGCAGGCTGTTGGTTGCTTGCGGTAATAATACGACGATTGAGCTGAAAATATTACAATTGGAAGGGAAAAAAGCCTTGCCCGCTAAGGCATTTCTACTTGGTAATAAAATTGAAATCGGTCAGACGTTTGTTTAATTGAGATTGAATCCATACGATGCCAAAAAGGAGGTATATTTATGTTTTATGATTATTATTATTTTGTTTTAGTATTGCCGGCGTTTGTTGTGGCTTTGATTGCTCAAGCCTATTTGAAGTCAGTTTACAGAAAAATGTCAACAGTCTTTAGCGTCAGGGGAATCACCGGCGCACAAGCTGCACACCGAGTGTTGCAATACTATGGAATAAACAATGTAACCGTAGAGCCGGTCGCCGGCACTTTAAGCGACCATTTTGATCCAAGGTCTAATGTGATACGCCTTTCGCAAGGCGTATACTCAAGCAACTCTATAGCCGCTATAGGGATTGCCTGTCACGAGGCGGGGCATGCCGCCCAACACAATGAAAAATATGTACCTATACGACTGCGCAACGCAATCTTGCCCGTTACCAATATTGGATCAGCTTTGGGCTTGCCCCTTGCAATTATTGGTATTTTTATTAATTTTTTTCCACTTGTTGTTATTGGTCTTATTTTATATTCCTTGGTTGCGGTTTTCCAACTTGCTACGCTGCCTGTTGAATTTAATGCGAGCCGTCGTGCAGTAAAAGTAATTGACGAAGTTGACTTGCTTAGCAAAGAAGAGCAAATAGGCGCAAAAAAAGTTTTGACTGCAGCAGCACTGACATATGTCGCGGCGCTTGTTGTTTCAATAGCAAATCTGCTGCGGCTGATACTTCGCTCCAACAGGAGAAGATAGGTTAACATATGAAAGATGCCAGACAAAACGCCTTTGAAATTTTAAGGAGTATACAAATCGATCGTGCCTACTCAAACATTTCAATTAACGCAGTTATAAAAAAAGAACAGGAAGACGAAAGAGAATCCTCTCTATTGTCTGCTCTTGTGTATACAACACTTGAAAAAATAATTACTATTGACTATAACTTGAGCTTATATTTAAAAGATCCGATTAGCAAACTTCGACCTGAGATATTAACTGTGCTCAGGCTCGGCGTTTGTCAATTGTTGTTTATGGATAAAATTCCTGTTTCCGCCGCTGTAAACGAAAGTGTAAGAATTATCAAGTCAACCAGGTATTCATTCGCTGCCGGTCTTGTAAACGCTGTACTGCGAAAAGTTGCGGTAAATGGGTTAAAACTACCGGAAAACACTAAAGTTGATGCTGAATATTTGAGCGTTAAGTATTCATGCCCGGCGTGGCTTGTGCAGTTGTGGATAAATAGCTACGGGCAAGAGAATGCGATTGGTATCTTAGAATTTTTTCAAAAGAAACCTCGCGATTTTGTCAGAGTGAACAATACAAAGATAACCACGGACGAACTTGCCCTGTCATTGAATGGCGAAGGAGTCGCTTCAAGCGTTTGCGAAAAACTTGAAAACTCTTTACTTATTGAAATAAAAGGCTCTGTAGAAAAAATCACGTCTTTTCAAAACGGCTATTTTCATTTTCAAGATATTTCTTCTCAGATGTTTTGCCATCTGTTTGCGGTAAAGCCAACAGACACTGTTTTTGATCTTTGTGCAGCACCCGGAGGCAAATCCTTTACGTTAGCGGAGATCAGTGGTGACAGCGGCAAGGTATTTTCATTCGATATGAATGAAAACAGACTTGATTTAATTAAGAATGGAGCGAAACGTTTACAGCTTAGCAATGTTGTGGGTCGTCAAGGAGATGCAAGCGTATTTGATGAAAATCTTGGTCTTGCAGATATCGTGCTGTGCGATGTTCCCTGCTCCGGGTTTGGTGTTATACACAGGAAGCCTGAAATACGATATAAAAAGGCCCAAGATATTGACAAATTGCCCGATTTGCAGTATTTTATTCTTTGTAATGCTTCAAGATACGTAAAGCAGAATGGCGTGCTTGCTTATTCCACTTGCACTTTAAATCCTGAAGAAAACGAAGATGTTTGCGAACGCTTTTTAAAAGAGAATAAGAACTATGTTTCCATGTCTGTCGATTCAACATTGATTAACACATTGCCGGGCAGCAAGTTTACCACTATATTGCCGCATTTGAACGATTCTGACGGTTTCTTCTTTGCAATTTTTAAAAGGATGCGTTAATTTTTGAAATCTTACGATATTAAATCAATGACATTTGTCGAACTCGAAACAGAACTTTCTGATAAAAATCTTCCTGCGTACAGGATAAAGCAATTATACGAATGGCTCCATAAAAACAGTGCAGTCAGTTATGATGCAATGAGCAATTTACCACAAGAATTGCGTATCTATTTCGAAAAAAATTACCCGCTGTTCGGATGTAAAATAATGAATAAGCAAGTTTCGCAGTTAGATGAAACCGTTAAGTACTTGTTTGAACTGCATGACGGTGAAACAATAGAATCGGTGCTGATGAAGTACAAGTACGGATATACGCTGTGTATTTCAACGCAGGTGGGCTGCAAGGCCGGTTGTATATTTTGCGCCACGGGAACCTCGGGACTTATCAGAAACTTGATGCCCTCCGAGATGCTTTCACAAATCTATCGTGCACAGACTGATATGGATGTTCGCATTTCAAATGTCGTTCTTATGGGCATGGGTGAACCGTTACATAATTATGGCAATGTTATTAGGTTCTTGGAACTCGTCACCGACCTAGGTGGTCTCAATATTAGTATGCGCAACATCACTTTATCCACTTGTGGAATTGTGCCGGCTATATATATGTTGCTTGAAAACCGCTTTCAGCTGACCTTATCCGTTTCGCTTCATGCGCCTAATAATGAGATTCGCACAAGACTTATGCCTATCAACAGTCAGTATCCTCTGGAAGAACTTTTAGTAGCCTGCAAAGAATACAGCTTAAAAACATCCAGAAGGATTTCTTTCGAATATGCCCTTTTTAAAGGGGTAAACGATACTGAAGAATGTGCCAAACAATTGGCAAAGATTTTAAAGGGGATGCATTGCCATTTAAATCTGATACCGGCTAATAGCGTTGTTGGGAGCACCTGCACAGGGAGTGATACAAAGGCCATCAAAGCCTTTAAAGATATATTGGAAGAAAAACAGTTGAACGTCACTGTCAGGAGAACTTTGGGGTCGGACATTGATGCTTCGTGCGGTCAACTGCGTAGAAGAATAACAGAAACATAAAGCTTAGCAAGGTGGTGCTCGTGTGAAAATTGTTGCAAAGTCCGACATCGGATTGGTACGCAAACAAAATCAAGATGCCTATGTAGTCGGCGAATTGCCTGACAACACTTGTTGGGCTGTTGTGTGTGACGGTATGGGCGGGGCAGCCGGCGGTCATGTCGCCAGCAAAACAGCTGTAGAGTTTGCCGGTGAAATAATTACAAAGTGTTATAAGGCAGACATGAGCGCGAACTCAATAAAAAACTTAATGACGTCCGCCGTTGAAGGCGCTAATGTCAAAATTTTTGATATGTCAAAACAAGATGATTCGTTAACAGGAATGGGAACGACATTTGTTGCTGTAATTATTGCGGACAACGTGGTTTATATTGCCCACGCAGGCGACAGTAGAACTTATCTTTATAGCGACAAAGAGCTTACACAATTGACAAAAGACCATTCGATTGTTCAAGCAATGGTTGAAAATGGGAACATTACACAAGAAGAAGCGAATAACCATCCCCAAAAACATGTTATTACAAGAGCGCTTGGCGTTGAAGAAAGCATAGATTTCGATTACCTTGAGCAGTCTGTTAATAAAGATGATGTTTTAATTTTGTGTACCGACGGCTTAACAAATTTTGTCGGTACAGAGGAAATGCTTGGAATATTAAGTAAGAGTGAAGCCGGAGATTTGGCTGACGATCTGGTTGATTGTGCCAACAGGAATGGCGGCGGAGACAACATAACCGTTGTAGCCATTACAATGAACTCTTCCACCGAAGGAGTATGAAACAGATGGAAAATTATGTAGGTAAGAGACTGGACGGTCGCTACGAAGTGCAGGAAATAATCGGTGTGGGCGGCATGGCTGTTGTATACAAGGCATATGACAGTATTGACGACAGGGTTGTTGCCGTTAAAATTTTAAAAGATGAATTCCTCGCTAATGAGGAGTTTAGACGCAGGTTTAAAAACGAATCCAAAGCGATAGCTGTATTGTCTCATCCAAACATTGTTAAGGTTTTTGATGTCAGTTACGGCGAAACACTTCAGTATATTGTCATGGAATATATTGAAGGGATAACACTTAAGGAATATATAGAAAATAAGACTATTTCTTGGAAAGAAGCCGTACATTTCATTACTCAAATATTAAGGGCTTTGCAGCATGCACACGATAAAGGCATCGTCCATAGGGATATTAAACCTCAGAATATTATGCTCATTCAAAACGGAAATATAAAAGTTACAGACTTTGGCATCGCTAGGTTCAGCAGAAGTGAAACGAGAACGATGAGCGAAAACGCTATCGGTTCTGTTCATTACATCAGTCCCGAGCAGGCTAGGGGAGATATCACCGATGACAAAGCTGACATTTATTCTGTCGGCGTTGTTTTGTATGAAATGCTTACGGGACAAGTCCCGTTTCAATCGGACAGTTCGGTTTCGGTGGCTATTATGCAGCTCCAAGCGGAAGCAAAAAGACCACGCGAGATTAACGATACTATCCCTGAGGGTCTCGAACAGATTACCATGCGGGCTATGCAAAAAAATACAAACGACAGGTATCAGTCCGCAGCAGAGATGTTGTTAGACTTAGAAGAGTTAAAAAGGAATCCATCCGTTAGGTTCGAATACAATTATTTTGTTGATCGTGACCCGACAAAGTATGTAGGCGATTCGCCCATCAAAGCAAAACCATCAAGATATGAAGCGGTTGCCACAGAGTCGAATGAGCAGGAAGAAAAAAGCAGGGCGATTCCGGCTGTCATCGGTGTTGCAATCGGTTTAGTTGTTGTCGCTGTTTTAGGCTTGGGCTTTCTTGCTCTTTTCACAGAAGTTTTCAGTACCGAAAGACTAGTAGTGCCGAAGTTTACCGATAAAAATTATTATGAAGAAGTGAAAGACAAAGCCGAGTATAAAGATTTTCTGATTGCTGTTAACGAAGTGCAAAACAGTCAATATAATGCCGGTGTAATCTATAATCAGGAGCCAAAGGCCGGCACTAAAGTCAAAAAATCAGAAGAGATTAAACTGTTCGTAGCTGTCGGAACAAAAATGATTACGATCCCCAATGTATATAATCTGCACTTTGCGCAGGCGAAAATAGCCTTAAAGAATTTGGGCTTTAGTGTGACGGAAGTTGCCGAGCCGAATACAACAATATTAATTGGAACAGTGTTGCGCACGACCCCCGAACAAGGTTCACAAGCCGTGGAAGGTTCAAATATTACAGTTTATTACGCGAGTGATGAAAACTTAATCGAAGTTCCCGAGCTCATAGGTTTCGATGTAGATAGCGCACGAAGATGGCTTGAGTCCATAGGGTTATTGCTCGACGAAAACATAATAACAGAAAATAGTGTTAAACCGAAAGATATAATTGTCAAACAAAACCCTGCAGAGAAACTGAAAGTTACCAAAGGGAGTAGAGTAGCGATAACCATAAGCACCGGTATCCCTCCCGAGTCCAACACAAAAATAACGGTTAACCTACCCCGTCGCTCCAGCGGTGTTACAGGGAAAATTATGGCTACATTGAACAGCGATATTCTGTTTGATAAAAATGTTTTGCTGGATGGCGGTAATTACAGCTTTGACGCAGTTGGTTCGGGCGGAGACAATTCGATAAAAGTGTTTGTTGATTCACAACTGATATATAGCTGTAAAGTTAACTTTACCACAGTTCCCGGAACAATAAGCGACGAAAAATCTTATTCAATTGCATCTTATGGGATTGTCCCAAAAGTAAAGGACATGAGTGAGGACGAAGCGATTAAGGCACTTGCAAAAGCAGGGTTCAATAATATCGTCGTTGAAAAAACCGTAACATCGAACAAAAAATTAATCGGTAAAGTGATGGGACAGACACCGGACTATAGTTTGTTTACCACGCATTCATTAGACACCAAAGTTATTTTGCAAGTAGGGGTTGCCGATGGCAAGCCTGACCCGGAATCGACAACTGCAAATATAACTACAACGCCTGAAGATTAGCTGGACGGAGTTGATGATATGCAAATGACCGGCATAATAATAAAGGGTATTGGCGGCTTCTATTATGTAGAGGCCGCCGATAAGATATATGAATGTAAATTAAGAGGGATTTTTAGAAAAGAAGGGTTGACGCCTCTTGCCGGTGATAACGTAAAAATTACGGTGCGGGTCGATGATGAAAACACCATTGACGAAATACTTCCGAGAACAAGCGTTTTTATCCGGCCGCCCGTCGCAAATGCAGACAGACTTATTATCACAGCATCGGTATTGAACCCGAGAACGAGCACGTTGATTATTGATAAAATGACAGTAATTGCGCAACTGAAGGGGATTGAAACGGCAGTTGTTGTGACAAAGACAGATTTAGGCGATGCGAGTGATTTGATCAATATTTATAAACAATCGGGGTTTGATACTTTTTCTTTTTCAAATAGCACCGGCGGAGAACCGGAAGAGATTAAAGATTATTTAAAAGGTCATATCAGCGTTTTGGCCGGGAATTCCGGAGTGGGCAAGTCAACCTTGCTCAACTTCATTGATCCGACCATTGAACAAAAAACAGATGAAATCAGTAAAAAACTGGGCAGGGGAAAGCATACGACAAGAACATCTGAGCTCTTTAAGGTCAACGGAGGATATATCGTTGACACACCGGGATTTACCTCTCTTGATTTTCAAAGGGATGCCGAGCTGTTCAGTGAGGATTTGCAGGACTGTTTTAAAGACTTTCTGCCCCATATCGGTAAATGCAAGTTTTCATCATGCATACATCTACAGGATAAAGGCTGTGCCATTGTGGATGCTGTAGAAAAGGGGATAATCTGTCAATCCAGGTATCAAAGTTATGTCTCGATATTCAACGAGATAAAAGACTTGAGAAAATGGAATCAGTGAAGATTCAGTGCGCACAATAAAAAAATGAGCCTACCGTTTTTTAAAACGGTAGGCTCTAATCGTTTTGTTACTTTGATAATGATTTGACCGTTTCCATCACATAGGAACCAAATTCGGTGCAAGTACAGCCGGATTCTCTGCCTGTAATCTCTAAGCGTTTCTCTTCGATCATACAAATATCAAGGGCTCGTTCGAGGATATCCGCTTTGTCTTGCATATTAATGTGTTGTAGCAGCATAACACAAGCTCTAAGCATAGAACAGGGGTCTGCATACGCTCCTCTTCCTTCGCTCATCATCCGTGGTGCGGAACCGTGAATCGCCTCAAACATGGCATATTTCTTACCTATGTTGGCGCTGCCTGCAGTGCCAACGCCGCCCTGGAACTCAGCGGCTTCATCGGTTATGATATCGCCGTAAAGGTTTGGAAGGATAAAGACTTTAAAATCTCGGCGCCTATTTTGGTCGATTAATTTAGCCGTAAGGATATCGATGTACCACTCATCGGTCATGATTTCCGGGTACTCTGTTCCAATCTCCTTTGCCAGCCTGAGAAATTTGCCATCCGTTGTTTTAATCACATTCGCTTTTGTAATGATGGACACTCTTTCTTTATCATTCTTTCGGGCATACTCATACGCAAGTCTTGAAATTCTTTGGCAGCCTTCTGTTGTTGCAATTACAAAATCTACCGCCAAGTCATCCGTGACGTTAACACCCTTGGAACCGACAGCGTATGCGCCTTCGGTGTTTTCCCTGAAAAATGTCCAATCAACGCCTTCGTCCGGTATTTTTACAGGTCTGACATTGGCAAACAAGTCCAATGCTTTGCGCATAGCAACATTCGCACTTTCAATATTAGGCCAAGGGTCGCCCGCTTGCGGGGTAGTCGTTGGACCTTTAAGAATAATATGACATTTTTTCAGCTCTACCAAAACATCATCGGGGATTGCTTTGTTGACGGCAACTCTGTTTTCAATGGTAAGCCCGTCAATGGTTTTGAACTCAACTTTCTTGTTTTGAACCTCGTTTGACAAGATGAATTCCAGCACCGCAGCCGCTTCTTTTGTAATAATAGGGCCGATGCCATCGCCGCCGCAAACGCCGATAGTGATCGTGTCAAGTTTATCATAGTCAATAAAGTCGCCTTGAGCATTGATACTGTCCGATCTTTCAAGTTGCTCACGTACCAACGTTTCAAATTTTTCAAGAGCATCTTTTATTTCATTTTCTCTCATAATGTTGTCCTCCACTGTTTTTTATTTAGTCTGATTTTTGGTGTAATTCAATAAGCCACCGGCAATCAAAATGTTGCGCTGTCTTTCGGAATAATCACAAACCAGCGGATATGTTTCTTGTTTTGTCAGGTTGTGAAGAATGAGCTGTCCGTTTTCTGTGATGATCTTTTTGATATTCGCCACTTCAAGCATATCGTTTTCTTCAAGCTTATCATAATCGTTTTCGTTCGCAAAGGTAAGCGGTACTATCCCCGCATTAATCAAGTTGGCGAAATGGATTCTGGCAAAGGATTTGGTTATGATTGATTTTATGCCGAGGTAAAGCGGAACAAGTGCAGCATGTTCCCTCGAAGAGCCTTGGCCGTA
>JAAYFA010000312.1 GCA_012728445.1 Clostridiales bacterium
AGCGGGGAGCGAGCAAATCTGTAAGCCGAGTTCTGTCGTGAGTAGCTATCTATCTTGACGCAATGTCGCCATGGCGTTCATGCCACGCTTAAGGGCGCGCCGGGCAGGCGCATACGCCCCTTTCGGTGTTGCTCCGGATAGGGTTTGCAGGGCCGCACAGTCTCCTGCACGCCGGTGAGCTCTTACCTCCCCTTTCCACCCTTACCCGCCAAAGACGGGCGGTATATCTCTGTTGCACTTTCCCTAAGGTCACCCTCGGCGGCCGTTAGCCGTTATCCTGCTCTGCGGAGCTCGGACTTTCCTCGCGGGCAGGTGTTACACTGCCCCCGCGGCTGCCCAGCTTGCTCGCATTTTAATTTTAGTTGAAAAGCCCTTACATGTCAAATTAAATTAATATTATATATGTTAAAATAGTGTTAATTTTATGAAAGCTATTGTTAATCATATGCGGATATTGTAGAATAAAATAGGAGTCTAATAGTTTAAGGAGCCTACATTGATGAACGACATCTATTTTTCCAAGCAATCCGACACGAACCCCATACCCCCGTTACCTCTTGAAGACGGACCGGCGGCGGAACAAAAAAAACGACCTAAAAAGCGTTTGCTTTTACTCAAAGTTATTTTTTCACTTTTTTTGGTATTCGTTATTGCTCTTTCGGCAAGCTTTGTCTATATTTATAATCTGATGCGAAAAACAGATTATAATGAGCATGGCAACAAAAGCAATGTTTATGTTGACAGCCGCGATTTAATGCAAAATGAAAAGGTCATCAATATTTTATTCATCGGCGTGGATGCAAGAGCGCAAAACGTGGAATCTCGTTCTGATTCCATGATCCTTTTTTCGATCGATAAAAACAACAAGAAGATTAAGCTCACCTCTTTTATGCGCGATACTTGGGTAGTCATGCCTGAAACAAAAAAGTATGCGCGGCTTAATGCAGCGTGCACTTACGGTGGCGCACAATATGTGTTAGACACCATTGAATACAATTTTAATATCCGTATAGATAATTATGTCCTTGTTGATTTTGTGACCTTCGAAACAATTGTTGACAAATTGGGCGGCATTGATGTAGAGGTCACCCCAAAAGAAGCAGAAACGATGCGTAATGAGTATTTTTTCACAACACAAGCCGGCGAAAGGGTTCGTTTAAGCGGAGAAGAAGCACTATGGTATTCCCGCATTCGATACCTCGATTCCGATTTTATGCGAACGCTAAGGCAGCGTAAAGTAATCACGTCAATTGTTCAAAAGGCGAGAAAGACCAATAAGTTGGAACTTGTGGATGTCCTTAATGATATTCTTCCCCTTGTCGAAACCGATTTAGACCCGATGAAACTGACAAAGCTCGCAATAGGGTCGGGACTTATGTACATTCGTTATGACATTGAACAGACAAGAATCCCCGCTGACGGCACTTGGAAAAATGCCGCCAAGAAAGGACAGTCTGTTTTGGAGGCCGATATCGGTGCGAACCAAAAACATTTGGAATATTTTCTTTACACGCCCGACGCCGAAAAAGAAACTACAAGCGACAACAATTGATTGAAAGTCGAAAGTTGAAAAAGTTGAAAAACGTAAAAAGGTAAAAGAAAAAACAATGAATGTAAAGATTTTATTTAAAGGCTTTAATTTTTCGCAAGACGGACCCGGCAATCGACTTGTCTACCATCTGCAAGGGTGCAATATGCATTGCCCGTGGTGTTCGAATCCCGAAAGCATACCTGAAAACGGAAGTCTGATGGTAAAAGGTGATTTAGAAGAAACGCACTGCATTTTTGGAGCAATCGAAAACGGATCCATTGACAGGGAACGCTGCAAAGCATGCCTCGAAAAACCTTGTGTTCGCTTGCCTTCAAGTAATTTACAATTGAGTTGTGCCGATACGGATGTCGAAGATATCGTTGATGAGGTGAAGCGATGCTCCCCCATGTTCTTTGATGGCGGAGGTGTGACTTTTACCGGCGGAGAGCCGACGCTGCAATTTGACGCCTTGAAAATGTTGCTTTTTGAACTTAAACGTTTAGGCATCAACACTGCGGTAGAAACCAATGGAAGTCGCCGACAGCTGCCCGAATTGTTCTCCCTTATCGATTTCCTAATAATGGACTGCAAACATTACGACAGCCATGCGCATGAAGAAGCAACCGGTTTAGGCAACGAAATTGTTTTAAGAAATATAGCCGCCGCTGCAGGAAAGCGCCCACAGCTGCTCATTAGGATACCGCTTATCGGAGGCTTTAATTCTTCAAAGAAAGACGCTCTGAATTTTGTAAAATTATTTAAAAAACTTCACGCCGAAAACTGTCAATTTGAGCTGTTAAAATATCACGAATACGGAAAAGACAAATGGGATCAATGTGGTAAAGATTATTTGATGAAAAATGCAGAAGTTAGTGATAAAGGCTTTGAAGAGTTCTCTCAAGTGTTCAAGACTAACGGCTTAAAGTTAATTCGCACATAAAATATTTAGTTATACTTCAGGAGGTAAAACATGAATACGTTAATTTTAGATTCCGGCAAAATATCCGAGATGGCCAAAAAGCTATTCAAGGAAGAAAGAAGTTTAAAGCGCCTAGACGGTTGGTTTTTGGCAAGAGAAGCTGCTGCAAAGGCATCCAAAAGTGCAAAACAGCAACCAAAGCAACTTATTGCGGCCCTTGAGCTTCGTGCGATACTCGATGATTTACCGCTTACTGTGAGCGAAAACGCAATTTTCGCCGGAACACAAAGGGACGCATTCGCAAAAAGTTACGCACTGATCAACCCGGCTTTTGAGGTTGAAACCTTTAGTGGTTACTGCGACCCGACCGCTGTTTTTAACGATATTGAACCGAATGAAGAATTCACGCCGGAAAGAATCCAAACGCTGCGTGATTATACCAAACAAAGTGATTATGTGAAATCGCTTTCAGCGGTTTATGAAGAATACTCCGATTATACTGCGGAAGTAGCGTTTTTCATCGAGCAGGTTACCGGCCACTTGATTCCGGACTTTCGTCCGGCACTAAAATACGGTGTGATAGCCATGCGGGACGAAGTTCATTCCCGTATGCTTGATGAGAACGACGAAGGTAAAAAGAATGTTTTCCGTTCTATTGAGTTAACGCTTGACGGTGTTATTAGCCTCGCAAAACGTTATGCGGATATTATTGCGAATGCAAGATTGACCGCCAAAGGCGAGCGTGCGGAACAGCTTGAGCTGATGGAATATACGTTGCGCAAAGTACCGGCTAAGCCTTCCGAAAGCCTTTACGAGGCGATGCAAGCATACATGTTGCTGTGGCAAGTCATGTGCCTCGAACAAGCACCGAATCCTTTTGCTTTTTCAGTCGGTAACGCCGACCGTATTTTTGAGCCCTACCGCTTGATGAGCGGTGAAAGCAGAGATGAGACCGCAGCGCTCTTCAAGCATTTCCTGACATTTTACAATGTTGGGGATAGAAGCTGGGCAATCTCGCAAAACGTCCTCTTAGGCGGAAAATCAAGCAGCGGTGAAGACCTGACGAGTGAAACGACTTATGCAATTCTTGACGCATATTATGATATGAATTTACCGCAACCGATACTTTCAGTGAAACTCCATAAAAACACGCCTGCGAAACTTTATAAGGAAATGGGGCGTTTCTTCTTCACACCCGGCTGCCTCACACCGTCATTGTTTAATGATGACTCAATGTTTGAGGTTCTGCGAAAATCCGGTGTGGACGAAGTGGACTTGGAAGATTACTCGGTTGCAGGTTGCCAAGAACCGTTAATCATGGGTAAAGATAATGCCAACACCACCAACAGCTGGTTCAATTTGCCGAAGATTTTAGAACTCACCCTGAACAACGGCTTTTCAACCATTACCGGCGAAAAAATTGATTCGGTGGCGTCAAAAACAGACGCACTGACACTATTGAAGAATATTCGTACAGAGTTCATGAAAAATGTGGTGTATTTCGCTGAGAAAATGGCTCACGCGGCGAACGGTGCCTCCATTGCCTTGGCCAATTTGCCCGTGCCTTTTCTTTCCGCCTTTATGGGCGGCGTATACAGTGGAATTGATGTGAGAGATCCAAAACGTCAAGGCACAAAATATAAC
>JAAYFA010000381.1 GCA_012728445.1 Clostridiales bacterium
CCAGGCTTGCAGCCTGGTCGAGAACTGCTTTCGGGTGACTTACTATGACGACTTATTGAAGGATTTGGGCGAAGCGTTGAACTTGACCTTGGATCGCAAATACTTAACGGTCGGTGGTTTACGAAAACTAGTCGGAGCGAGTAAACGTAAGTTCTAATATACAACACTCTTCCGTAATGCATTAACCCCTGTAATGGCGCTGTATACGCGATTACAGGGGTTTTTCTCGTTTTTAACTGTAAAAGTCAAGCTAACAATCCCGGTCACTTCGGGAGAAGTTTAAGCAGTTGACAAAGGCCCCTCGAAAGGCCGCGAAAATGATATAACAGCCATGAAAAAGCAACGAAGGGGAAAGAAAGGCTTAATATGACTTCGCGTATGACGAACAAGGCGTAGTCGCTGCCTGCCCTTGCGACTTCAGCGACGTTGAGAAGAATACCCACATTTAATCTACCAAGCGCCCCGAGCGCCTTGACGCATGTCGAACAGTGGTATAATTTGGCGGTGAAAGGAGGAGATGCGAAATGAAACGGTTATTATTGGTGCTTCTGGCGGTGTCGATCACGATTGGATTGGCGGGTTGCATAGACAGCCAATCCGCAGATCAGCTTTCATCGAGCGATACCCCAAGAACTACCATCGAGGCGCATCCGACAGAAGAAGCCGCCCCGCCCCCTGATGTTATGGGGGAAATTGTAAATGTGAAAGAGTTTGCCAACGTCCGCGCCGAACCATCCTTAGATGCGGATATTCTCGGACAGGCCGTTCTCGGCTCACAATGGGTGGTGCTGAACACATCAATCGACGGAGGGTGGACGGAGATAAGGCATGGCGAGCAGATAGGCTATGTGAGAAATGACTACATAAGCGTTTTAGGCCAGCCGAACACTGTGCCTACGGAGACACCTTCCGTTTTTCAGATGGCACTTGTCGCGTGGGGGTATACGGACGAACAGGCAAGCAATATTGAAAGGGTTCTAAATAGCATTGGGATCACAAAGTGTACCATTATTAAGGCCGATAAAGAAACATCTGATGGTATGAGGGTAGTTGCGTGTTATTTTAACGGGTCAAGCAACAGTGGCTATTTCGCTACTGTGCATGGTGAGGTCGCCGTTGTTGGTTCAGGAACTGACACATGGTATGACACCGAACAGGGCGGCATTATAAAACAATACGAGGACACGAATGCGCAATCATCAGGCGAATCAGTAGTGTCAACAGAAGCCGAAATTATCCTCATGCAGATTGCCGAGGATGTGGCAATACAAATAGCTAAAAATCCATCGACAGTGAAGTTTAAAACACTATATTGGGGATTTTGGCGCGATGGGAGCACCTATGCCGTAGAGGGAACTTTTACTTGCTCAAACCTTATGGGGGTTAAGGAAGAAAATGTTTTGCGAATAGTATGCGAGGCAAGCGCAGATTATAAGAAAATTCAGCCATATGAGGTTTGGTTAAACGGAAAACAGATCAAGTAAATTGATGTCTCGCCCACCCCGAAAGTTACAAACTAACGGAAAAAGAGGGTATTGAAATGAAGCGGATATTATCGGTGATTTTGATTGTGGTGGTTGGGTTTGCGGGGTGCGCGACGAGCGACGAAGAAAATGTACCTATGACTGCCTCGGATTTTGCAGATGTGTATGGCATAACGCAGGGCTTGGCAGAAGGTATTGGAGACGGGCTTGATCGTCTCGGATTGGATTACGAAGACGTGTCACGCCTTGAACAGATTCATGATTGGGCCTATGGAGAGCGATATAGGATGTACGCGGATTATGAGCAATATATAATATATTGCGATTCTGCGGGTATGGTAGACGGCTTTAATCAAAATGGGGAAAAGGTTTATAATAATTGACGGGGAGGGAATAAGTTGCAAGGTTTTCTGATAATTGTAGCGTTGGGCGTAGTAATAGGCATTATTGCGGGAATAGCTGCTGCTGTATCG
>JAAYFA010000183.1 GCA_012728445.1 Clostridiales bacterium
ACATTAAGCTACGCAAAAAAAGATCTCTCCGAGTATATCTTTGACAGAACCCCACCGTATGCGATGGACCCCTATCTCTATAAGCTACAGTTCACACCCGACGCACAAGGGGCAACGCCCACCATCATCACAACCTTCGGCTGTCACCCCGAAAGTACAAGCTACGATTTTAAATCCATCTCGGCGGACTTCATTTATTATATGGAAGAAGTCATTAATACCGCCGGTTTCAACTTTGTCTTTATTCAGGGCAACGTGAGCACTACAACCTCCTCCCGCCATAACTCCAACGACGGCCTTGACCTTGACTCCTATGAGGCTGCCGTGCGCTACGGTTATGAATTGGGGTATATTACCTTAGCCCTCACACTCACAGAGTCGCAATGTGTCGCATTAAACAACACCTGCGGTGATCTGCTCGGTGTAAATGTTTACGGCAATAATGCAGACTATACTATTTGGTATAAAAATTGGGTACCCGTTGCGCAAAAGACCGTTGCACCGCTACTCAACATCCGCATGGACCAGTTCCTGCTTAAGTCGGACAACAATGTTTCGAATGCCATGGGCAAGGTCTCGCTGGCAAACAACTTCTTCGTCTACGACAAAAGCACGCGTTCTTATTACACAGTAACGGAACTCGGCTATGTGGAGTTCGGCAACGAGCTCCAGATGCTCCTGAGCCCCGGTGAATTTATGAGCGAGCTGCTTATCGGCGGCCCCGGCCTGCTCGGCTTCCAATACGATAGCCTGCGCGACATGTATGGGGACGACATCATCATCTGCGACTTGGTGAACGATGCGCTCGGCTATGTAGCCGCAGACCCGAATTACGTCATGCTGGGGATGCAGTATAACGCAGAGAACGATAGCTTCGTGACCGATACTTGGGCCATTCTGATCTCTATGGGTAAGCGCACCGGTTCAACGCTGATCGGCAGATTTATTGCGCTCACCGACAGTGTAAGGTAGTTCCACTTTACACCGTCAAAATTGTTTGTGAAGAAGCCTAAACGCCAATCTCCGGAAGCATTCTTAATCGCTTCCGGAGATTTTATACTGATTCCGATTATAAAACCACCGCGGCATCATAACCGGGCGGCTGCCGTTTGCTGTTACCGACGAAAATTATTTTGAAGGATGTTTTTATTTGTTAACCGAAGTTACCCGCAGAAAAACCTTTGCCATCATATCCCACCCGGACGCGGGCAAAACCACGCTTACAGAAAAACTCCTGCTGTACGGCGGAGCCATACGGCTTGCGGGGACTGTCAAGGGCAGGAAGGTAAACAAATACGCCACTTCCGACTGGATGGAGATTGAAAAGCAGAGGGGAATATCCGTCACCTCGAGCGTTCTGAATTTTGATTATAACGGGTACCGCATCAATATTCTTGACACCCCCGGGCATCAAGACTTCAGTGAGGATACCTACAGAACATTGACTGCGGCGGACAGCGCGGTCATGCTCATTGACGGTGCGAAGGGTGTTGAGGAACAGACCAAAAAGCTGTTCCATGTTTGCAGAATGAGAAAAATCCCGATTTTTACCTTTGTAAATAAGTTGGACAGGTATTGCAAAAACCCTTTTGATTTAATGGATGAGATTGAAAAAACCCTGGGCATCCGCTCCTGCCCGGTCAACTGGCCGATTGGAGAAGATGGGGCGTATAAAGGTGTTTATAACCGCAAGCTCGCGCAAATAGAGCTATTTGAATCGGAAGGTCACGGGCAAAAAATCATCACGTCACATGCCGGCAGCGTTCAGGATGAGCGTTTTAAGAGTCTTTTGGGTGAGCATATATACAACAAACTGTGCGAAGACATTGAACTGCTGGATATGGCCGGCGAAGAGTTTGATATGCAAAAAGTGCTCAGCGGTGAGCTTACTCCACTATTCTTCGGCAGTGCGATGACAAATTTTGGTGTACAGCCGTTTCTTGAGGAGTTTATCAGTATCGCGCCGTCACCCGGCACAAGAAAACACACCGATGGTTTTACCGCCCCGGAAGACAGTGATTTTTCAGGCTTTGTCTTTAAGATTCAAGCGAATATGGACCTCGCGCACCGCGACAGAATCGCCTTTATACGGATTTGCTCCGGCAAATACGAAAAAGGCATAGAGGTCCATCATACACGGACCAAAAAAAGTGTCCGCCTTTCACAGTCACAGCAGTTTATGGCGCAGGAAAGAGTGTTTATAGAGGAGGCATATGCCGGTGATATTATCGGCGTTTTTGACCCCGGCATTTTTCATATCGGTGATACCCTGTACGGGGGCAAAAAGAGCTTCAACTTTGAAGGGATTCCCATGTTCCCGGCGGAGCATTTCGCATATGTGTCAGCAAAAGACGCCTCAAAAAGAAAGCAGTTTTTAAAAGGAATCCAACAAATCGCCGAGGAGGGCGCGATTCAAGTTTTCAAACAGCCTAATATCGGTGTGGAAACGCTGATGATTGGCGTGGCGGGCGTTTTGCAGTTTGAGGTCTTGGAATACAGGCTTAAGAACGAATACCATGTGGATATCACCATGCAGGTATCCCCTTATGTGCTTGCACGCTGGCTTGTCACTAAAAAGTCGCCGGAAGAAATCTCGGTTTACAGCGGCAGCATATCAGTTGTCGAAGACCAGTATCAACGGCCGGTCATGCTTTTTAAAGATCCGTGGACGTTGAACAAAGCCGTGGAAAGTAACAAGGATGTGGCATTTTTGGATATTGCCCCGCCTGTTGTAAAATAAAAAATCACTCTGCGCCCCGGGTATCATCGTCTTTGCCCTTGTTATAACTCTTCAGCCTCTCCATACTGCGGCGTCTTTCCATCAGCTCTTGGTACATGATTTCTTTTTCGGGGCCATCCAGTCGGTACATCAATTTTGGAATAATACTAAAGGCCCCGGTCACGCCCGGCAAAAGAAAGGCCGCCATAAAAATGCCAAATTTTGTGGAGTCACTTTGGTTGCCAAAACCTTCTTTGAGGCTGTAGCCGATGGCGCTGAGTATGGCCGATTGGAGTCCCGATGTGGTGTTCCTGACAATTTTGGACATCAGACCCTTTGTGATGATAATCATTCCCTCGGAACGGTAGCCGTTTTTCCACTCGCAATAGTCTATCGCCTCATACGTTATTTCCTGCGGAACGACATTGCGCACGCCCCAGAAAGATTTGCGTGCCATGTCGAGCGGAGCCATGACCATAAACATCTTTTTCCAGCTCCGGTACCATCCGTTTTTCCCGGTGCCGCCAATGCAGCCCAGCGCAAACGTAAGGATTTTTTGGAAGTTGTCAAAATTAGAGGAAAGTATCCACAACGCGCGGCTTGAAAATCTGCGTCTCATCCAACTGACATAAGTGTAGCTAATATGGCAAAGGGGTATGGACGGCAGCTCCACAAGCGTAAAGAATGTTGAGTAACCAAGAACATCGATAAAGTAGTTGTCTTGACTGGTGGATAGCGTAAAGGCGCCCAGCAAATCGCTGAGCATCAGCAGGAAAACGGGCCTGTTGTGCACGATCGTTTTTAATCCCTCGAGCAGACTCGGCGTTTTTTCGGACTGCGGCACCCGCTCCTTGGCTTGCGCAAAGAAAAACATGGCCATGCCCGTGCTGATGATGGCCGCTATAATGGCTATACCGCCGTAAAAAATTCTTTTGTCGGCGATTTTGATAACGCCCTTGTTCATGAGGTCATAAATCACCGTGAGCAGTACACCGGGAATGTTGTCAAAAATGCTTGAAATCCACTTCGCGTTTTTCAACAGCCGAACTCTTTCCTCGGGGTTTGGCGAGAGAGAGGCCAAGAGACCCGTTTTCGAAATATTTCGAAAAGTCGCAATCGCCTCGCCGCTCATCTGAATCGCCAAAAAAAAAGAAGAACTTCGTCATATCATTTTCGTTGTCTGTGTCTAGGAAAAAAGGCAGCGACCACTGAAAAACGGTTATAATCAGCGAAGGGATGGCGAAGGCAATCAGGTAGGGTTTAAATTTGCCCCAGCGGGTGCGGGTTTTGTCCACAATGGGGCCGGTAAATGTGTCGTTCACCACATCCCAGATTCCGTTTATCACGCTGATGATTGTGTAAAGATTAAGGTTGATTTTGAGGATGTCGATGTTATAGCGGCTGCCGAATACACCCGCATTCACACTTTCCGAAGCGTCGTAAACGATATAGGATGCAGCTTCTTTTCTACCCACATATCGCCTGTCTTTAAAGGAGTCACGGCCCGCCTGTCCGCTCAATAAAACACCCCCGACCGTCATGTTTTACAAAAGATTGACATTGTGTTGAATAATTGTATAATACAGATTAGCACACAAAATGCATTTGTACAATCTACCCCGATTTTCGACTCGTAATTAATAGTTAGGGATGATTCCGTTGGACGAAAACAAAAAATCCGTCGAGGAAAAAGCAACTACTAAAGAAGAAGCGCTCGAATATGTCCACCAAAATCAATATCGAATGCCCGCTTCTTTAAAAATGAAAAACGGGTATTTTTTGTTCCCAAACCGTCATCTTTTACAAAAGTTTGACCAAAGTATTATATAATTGTATAATACCTGTAATCATGTAAAACGAGTTAATGCAATCTGCCCAAGGGTTCAACTATAACTAGAGTGAGGGAGGATTCAATTGGACGAAAACAAAAAAGCTGTCGATGAAAAAGAGATTACAGAAGAGGAAGCCCTCGAACATGTCCACCAAAATCGGCGGTACATCGGTACCAAGGAAACATTCGCCTATATCCTAAACGACTTTTCCAATAGTTTCAACATTGGCAAATACGGCAACCGCTTTATATGGGATGTTGTCAAGATTGACTTCAAAATTGCCGCCTATGTCAATATTTTTACCGGTATTTGGGACACGGTCAACGATATTTTCATCGGCGCTATCGTTGACAAAACACGCACCCGTTGGGGCAAGTTTAAACCCTATGTGTTGTTCATGAAAATACCGCTGACCATCATCGGCTCCCTGTATTGGTTTATGCCGTTTTTCTTTCCCGACACAGCGGCGGACTACGCGCCAAAACTGATTTTTTACTTTGCCTTCGGTGTGATAACGGAAACGGCAGGTACGTTTTCCGGCATTGCGCAGGGTGGGCTGATGTCCACCATCACGCCGCACCCAATTGATCGAACGCGGCTGATTACGCAGGCAAACTTTTGGTCCGGTTTTATCGGCGAAAAATTGCCGGAGCTGATGATGGGTGTCTTCATTGACCTTATCAACAACAAAATCGTCCGGTGGAAGCTACGGGACCTGTTTGTCGGCATGGGGCTTTTAACCAGCGTTGTCGCCACTGCCGCCTCTTTCTATTTTATTTATGTGACCAGGGAACGGGTGCAGCAGACCATCGAAAAACCTAGCCTTATGCAAGGCTTTAAGGCCATTTTCAATAACTTCCCTATCCTGATGATCACACTTTCCGACTTTTTGGCCGGTTTCGGCGTCAGCATAGGGCGTTCAAATTATTTTATTGATGTGTTGGGTTCTGCGACGTTACAGACCATTGTCGGCATTCCGGCTGCCCCCGTTTCAAACATCAGCTATGCCTTAATCGGCCCAATGCGCAAACGGTTTTCCACAAAAGCGATTTGGATCGGCGAGGATATTTATACCGACATGTGTTGGCTTTCCGTCTTTGCCCTTGGTTCAATCAACCAGAACTTCACAAAGCGTAAGGTGATGATACCCATCTTCATGGTTGAAGAATTCGTTGAGATGTGGACGTTTGGTTTGCGACATGTAATCGGTCAAGAACTTTATAACGAAGCCATGGACTACTGCGAATGGAAAAACGGCTACCGCATGGAGGCCATGACAAGCGTCGCCAAGGGGCTTGTCGGCAAGTTACAGCGTATCGCCATGAACGCCGTTCAGAATCTGATAATGGCAAAAATCGGCTATATCCAGGGCAAAACTATCGGCACACAAGCCCTCTCAACCAAGTGGTGGATTTTTGCGATGGGCACGGGCATCCCCATTATCACAAGCTCTCTGGGTGTTATCCCCAAGTTCTTTTACCCCCTCACCGGCCCGAAGCGGGACTCGATGTATGCCGATTTGCTCGAACGCCGCAAACAGATGGCCGCAAGAGTCACAGAGGCCGGCGATGACCTGGACGAACTCGCGCGTATCGCAAAAGCCGAAATCCGCGGTGATTATGTGCAAAACAGAGAAGTCGATTAATCCGAATGCTGAAAATCAGCTCTTGCATCCTAATGCCGATATTTGATATAATGATTATGCAAACAAATATCTGTTTCGCAACCAAACAAGAATAGCAAAAGAAAGGGTGATTGTTATG
>JAAYFA010000212.1 GCA_012728445.1 Clostridiales bacterium
GTATGGCGATGAAGACGCTGGAACGGTAATTGTAACATACGGAAGATGCTTTTCTTTTGCATGCTCAGCAGCTGCAAAGCTTGCGGAACAAGGGGTAACGGTAAAAATATTAAAGCTTAATCGTATCAAACCTATTGATGTTAAAGCATTGGACGCCATCAGCGGCGCAAGGCGAATTTTCTTTTTTGAGGAAGGCGTGCGTTCTGCCGGCGTTGGGGAGAAATTTGCCCTGCTGTTGTTGGAAGCAGGTTGCACAATTGCTTACCACCTAACGGCTGTTGAAGACTGTTTTGTGGAACAAGCTACCGTTAAAGATCAACTTGAAAAATACCGGCTCGATGAAGCGGGGATTGTCAGCACGGTTCTGGGGAGTGTATGCGATGAAAAAAAAGCAGAAGAAAAGGCTTGACATTGCCGCTTATGAACGTGGGTTGGCCCTATCACCCGAAAGAGCGCAGGCTTTAATAATGGCTGGTATTGTTTATTTAAACGGAAATAAGCAGACCAAAGCCGGCTTTCAGGTAAAAGATAATGATTTGATTGAAATTAGGGGCAAACGGAATCCTTTTGTCAGCAGAGGCGGTTTAAAGCTTCAAAAAGCGATTGAATGCTTTGCTATAGAGTTGGACGGCTGTGTTTGCCTGGATATCGGCGCATCAACGGGCGGTTTTACGGATTGCATGCTCCGCCACGGTGCGACAAAAGTATTTGCGGTGGATTCCGGTTACAACCAGCTTGCGTGGAAACTGCGCACGGATGATCGAGTTATTAATCTGGAACGCACGAATTTTCGTTTTGTTAATAGGGAGCAAATTCCCGAACCCATTGATTTTGGATCTGTAGATGTTTCTTTTATTTCACTGCGTCTTATTCTGCCGGCGCTTTTACCGTTACTGAAAAAAGATGCCCAGGCAGTCTGTTTGATAAAGCCGCAGTTCGAGGCGGATAGAAAAAATGTCGGTGAAAAAGGTGTGGTTCGGGATGCCGATATCCATACCGATGTCGTCGAAAAAACAAGTGCTTTTGCTCTCGATAATGGATACAGCGTATTGAATATCGATTATTCTCCCCTAAAGGGACCCGAAGGGAATATTGAGTATTTGATGCATCTGGTTCAATCGGACACCCCACAAAACCTTTGCGAAGTCAGCGCGGAAGAGATTGTTCGACTGTCCCATATACAACTTGACGGAGGTGATGTTTCTTGATCTTTGCACTGCAACCTAACCTGACAAGGAACAATTCTTATGAGGTGACTCTTGAGATTTGTGAGGAACTTGATTCTCTCAATGCACGGTATCTGCTTGACCTGTCGGTAAAAGATCGGTTTTTGCAAACCAAAGCAGACTTTTTACCTTACGATGAAATGCTTCGTTCTTGTGACATACTCATTACAATCGGTGGTGACGGAACCATTATTCACGCAGCTAAAAGTGCTGTTTTGTGGGATAAACCAATATTGGGCGTAAATGCCGGTAGGCTTGCTTTCATGGCCGGTCTCGAACGCCACGAAATTCATTTGCTGGGCAATCTCTTAAGCGGAAATTATTCGGTGGATAAGCGTATGATGCTCAAAACACGCCTTGTTAAGGATGACAAAACACTGGTTTCCGAGTTTTGTATAAATGACACCGTTGTTTCTCGCGCCGGCAGAACAAAACCCGTTGAACTTTTGGTGGAATGCCATGGCAGGCATTTAGCAAAATATGTAGCCGATGGTCTGATTCTTGCCACGCCGACCGGTTCTACGGCATACTCCCTTTCGGCCGGCGGCCCGATTGTGGACCCCGTACTCGAAAGCATTTTGCTAACGCCCATTTGCGCACATTCGCTTTTTGCCCGTTCATTTATTTTGAATACCGACTCCGAGCTAACCGTCAAAGCGGCGCCGGGCAGTGAGGCTTCATTTTCCTGCGATGGTGAGGACCCGATCGACATACCCGAGGATTGTTGTTTGAGTATTGGCTAAGCGGAACCTTTCGCGAAGTTTATACGAATAAAGTCGGATACTTTTACGGATATTTTAAACAGCAAATTGGTCCAGTGGAACGGATAATAAACCCCGGAAGGATTTGGATTGCAATGAAAAGAAAAAGGCTCGACTTAATCAGAAAGCTGATTGAAAAGTATAGCATATCAACACAAGAAGAACTGTTGCGGCGACTTGAAGAAAACGGGTTCGAAGTCACGCAGGCAACGATATCGAGGGATATCAATGAGCTGAGGATTATTAAAATGATGGGATCCAACGGGCAGTACCGTTATGTGACAAGCAATACGGATTCGGATGAACTTGTTTCAAAGTTTAACGCTATTTTTGGTCAATCGGTCATTTCCGCGGACTACGCCGGCAA
>JAAYFA010000086.1 GCA_012728445.1 Clostridiales bacterium
GTCGCCCCAACGGTGACCTTCCCCTCTTTTACGCTGATTTCAATCTGTTCGTCCCCCGCAAAACCGTGAATAAGTAAACGAAGAACGCCGTCAGCCAAGGGCTGTGTTGCCGCCTTCACCTTGAGTAAAGCACGCGCAGTATTGGTGAAGTTGATAATCGTATAGCATTCCGAATGCCTTAACGATAAGCCTTCCGCTATTTTTGTAAAGTAGTCAATAGCGGCCGTATCATACGCTGCGACCGAAAAGTTGACATCCTTGCTCTGCACCGTTTCAAAAATCGCAAGGATAAGCTGGGGGATAATCTCCACATCCGCCGCTTTAAAATCAGCAAGACCGCCTTCATAATTGCGGGTGAAAAAACCTTTTAACACGCCATCTTTAAAGGCCGCATAGGGTTTATTGCGCCAAGAGCAAAGGATGTCGTACATCTGCTCGGGCGGGTGTACAACATAGTAAGGCTCCTTGCGAATAATGTCGTCTATTTGTGCGAGCACCTCTTTATCCTTGGCGGTTAGTTCCCGCACTTCAAGCTCATTTTGTGCATTGCCGAAACAATGACGAAGGTTGGATAGATTGACAGAAAAATTATACACAAGGCCCGCCGGTTCAAACCCAAAATAACCATAGCGTTGCCGCTGACCACCGAGCAACCCAAAATCGGCCTTGCTTGCCTTCATATCGTCCAGAGCCATATTCATGCATTCAATCATATACCCCTTTGAACGAGAGTCGAGGCTCACGCCAACATTACCGATACCACCGCAACGAAGCTTTTCCCCGCCTGCCACTACGTCGGTATAAAAAAGACCGACAGCGCCTTTGATATCGTCGCCCTCTTTAACAATAAAATTGTCGCGGCAGGTATCCTCCTCCGAAGAGTAAAGCTTGGGCAAAAGTTCTATAAAGTTCCTCTTCGTTTGTGGGTCATCATTGGTAAAAAACACCTCATTAAGGAAAGACATCAGCTTCGCATAATCCTCCTTGGGGGTTCTGCCTTTGTAGGTAACATCTGAAATAGCAATCAGCATCCTTTCTGTTGAATATCAAGAATATGGTAAGCGATAACGGTGTTGGTGTCAACAACAATATGCAGGATATATGCTGATTTAAAAGGTTCTCTGTGTGATAATACTCATGTTATGCATATGGATTAAATTGAACTGCTCGTTCCGATTTTAATAATATTTTAAAAATAGCTTAACAGTAACGTAACGTGATAGTTTATACTGACAGTATGAGGAGGGATACTGTGGAATATACGGTTAACAAACTGGCACAGCTTTCGGGCTTAAGTAAACGAACTTTGCACTATTACGATGACATTGGGCTACTCACGCCGGCAAATGTCCGCTCCAACGGCTACCGAATTTATGGCAAAAGGGAAGTTGATTTGCTACAGCAGATTTTATTTTATCGCGAGCTCGGTTTTAGCCTTGATGCTATAAAAAGCATACTCACGGCTCCTGATTTTGACCGAGAGAAAGCCTTGGTCTCCCATGTATCGGCACTTATGAAAAAGAAAGAGCAAATTGAAACTATGATTGAAAATGTAAACAAAACGATCAACTCAATGAAAGGGGCAACTGTTATGAGCGACAAAGAAAAATTTGAAGGCTTCAAGCACAAGCTGATTGATGAAAACGAGCAAAATTTCGGCAAAGAGATTCGGGAGAAATACGGGGACGAAAAGGTAAATGCTTCAAATGCTAAAATCAAGAGCATGAGCAAAGAGCAATATGAAGAAGCCGAAAGGCTACGTTTGGAAATCAACGACGCCTTGCAATCGGCAATGGCGGCGGGCGGGCCGGCGGGTAAGCTTGCACAAAAATCCTGTGAACTGCATAAACAGTGGTTGATACTGTACTACCCCAACTACAGTAAAGACTATCACAAAGGGCTTGGCGAAATGTATGTCGCCGATAAACGCTTTAGGGCTTACTATGAGCAAATAGGCGATGGCTGTGCCGAGTTTTTAAGAGATGCTATCAATATTTATTGCGACTGATGCTTGTTGTTAGCGGTGGTGAATAATAGATAAAAGACATTGTGAAAAGAATATGCGCCAACAAAAATCACAGCTCAAAATTATTCCTATTTGGAAAATAGTAGGGAACGCATTTCATGCGTTCCGAGGCTCGGATTACAGTTTTCCTTTAGCCGTGGTGAACATTATTTAGATTGATATTTACTGCGGAACGCATGAAATGCGTTCCCTACAATACAAGACCCGGTTGCTCACTTTGATTAAGCAACCGGGTTAACTCTTGTTGAAACTACCCCACAATATTTAATAATACGTAAAATATGGGGTAATTCAGAACAACTCTATAAAATTACTTTCGCAAGTTGCCGTAATTATTTTTTGATGATTTTTATGAAGCGAATTAAATATTAGAATTAACCTTGAATTATCATATTTGCTTGATTTAATGTGCGGTAACAGCAACTTGATTGCTCTGATATCTTTTTCCCGTTTATCTGCCCTACGTGTCGGGTTGGTGTAAAGCTTTTGCAAAACATATGCCGCCGGTTCCGGAACAGTTACAATATAATTTCTATATTTCATTTCAAGCGGAAAATCGGCAAGCATGTTAACTGTTCTTAAGCTTTCGGCGGTTATACCAATGCTTGGAATTTTAATTGTTGAAGAACCTTTTCCGATGGCTCTGGCTAGGAATTCCACTTCAAGCAAACCTTCTTTATAAAATTTGCCGACACCGGTCAAGACATCCTCGCTGTATATGAAACCATTTTTAGACAGCTCCGTGATGATCGAAATCTTGTTTTCCGGTCGTCTTATATTCCGGTATAGAAAATCTAAATCTCTCGTTTTCATGCCGGATTCGTATCCTGTTTTAAAATAGTCCATATATATGTATTCTGCCCAGCTACCTATTAGCATAATATATGGAAGAAGTCCCTGCTTATTAAAAATATCTACCGTTTCCCAAAATGCAATTTCCTGTTCGGTGTTCATCAATCCTTAACCACCCTTGTTATCAGTTTGTATTCCTCTTTAAGATTTTTCAAAACCTTTTCAAGATGTCTGCGTTTTTCAATTTGATGCTTGATTGCCTCTGCTTTTTCATCGCATTTACCTACGTATTCTGAAATGACATTTTTGCCCTGCCTATATTTCAAGTAGCAATACTCGTTCTTGCCTATCCGTTTAACAGACAAGCTTCCCTTTGGCAGTTTTGCAATTTCGTCAACATAGCTTTTTTGCATTCTGATATTTCGTTTCTTTTCCTCAATTAAAGTTCCAAGGATAACATTCATCTAAACCACCTCAAAACTATTTTACCCCACATTAACCAAAATGTCAATATTTGTGGGGTAAAAA
>JAAYFA010000177.1 GCA_012728445.1 Clostridiales bacterium
AGTCATCTGTGCATTTTGCAAGCGATTCCGTGCAAAAAAATCAATTTCCGTCTTGGCAAAGGACGTTCCTTCTCTGACCAATTCGGTACATTTACGGGTACGGAAACTTTGGCAGCCTGTAAAAAGCCAAATACTTTCAATGATGTTTGTTTTGCCCTGCCCATTTTCACCAAATATAACATTAATGCCCGGTGAGGGTTCAAATTCGGTTTTTTCAAGGTTTCTGTAGTTTTCTGCCCGGTGTCTTTTAATTTCCATTTTTCTCAATCTTACAAATCATATTATTATATTCGGCGGTTTCACCCGGGTGCATTTTTTTCCCTCTTTGAAGGCAAATTTCGCCGTTTACGCGGACCTCTCCGTTTTGAATACATATCTTTGCATGACCGCCGCTTTGAACACAATCACAAAGCTTCAGCAAAGCATCCAAGCGGATAAACTCGGTATCAATCTTTACCGTTTTTTCCTGCTTTTCTTTAATATGCGCTTTTATTTTTATTTTCATTGCTCTAACTCCCGGACTGCAAATTAAATGTCAAAATTCGGGCGACCAATGGTCGTTCCTACAAATGATAGGTCGTTATTCTGCTTTAAGTCGAACCGGCAGGATGAGGAAAATAAAACTGTCCCCTTCCGGCGGAAGAATAATAATGGGGGATACGCCGCCATTGAGTTCAATTTTTACTTCGTCTGTGTCCGATACTTTTAGGGCATCCAGTAAAAATCGGTTATTAAAACCAATTTCAACCGCATCTCCGCTAATTTCGGCCGTTATTTTATCGATTGCAGTACCAATTGTCGTGGAACTCGATATTTTTACGGTATTATCATTAAAAAGGCACCTTACGGGGCTTGTAAGCTTATCGGATATAATGAGAGAGGCTCTTTCAATACTCTCTATCATCAGCTTTGTATTAATTTTAACGGTTGTTGTGGAAGATGCGGGTATGGCCGTTTTATAGTTGAGAAAATCGCCTTCCAAAAGCCTGGATACCACTCTGTATCCGTTTGTCTCAAATTCTATATGCCTTTTGCCCACCCCAATGGACATCATCGAGTTATCGTCATCTATTAACTTAACAACCTCCGACATTGTTTTGGCCGGAACAACGAAAGAAAGATGTTCGCCTTCGTAGTCAATTGCTTCTTTTCGAATCGCCAAACGAAAACCGTCAACAGCTATCAAGCTGATTAAACGTTCCTCTATATCAAATTTTATGCCAGTATGAACTATTTTGCTCGTATCGTTTACCGCAACGGCAAAAATGGTTTGCCGCACCATTTCTTTTATAACACCTTGGGGAATATTGACCGGCAAACCACCCGTTACGGACGGCAGTTCGGGGTATTCTTCCGGGGACATCCCCATAATAGAATACTTTGCTTCACCGCTTGTTATATTCGCCATTTGTCGCTCATCGGATTCAATACTGACATGTTCGCCCGGCAACCTTTTCAGTATATCGCACAAAACCCTGGCATTGATCAGAATACCGCCGGTTTCTTCAATTTTAGCCGGTATCGAGGTATAAATACCGAGTTCTAAATCGTAACCGGTTAAAGTAAGCGTACCATTGTCCGCTTTAATATAAATGCACTCCACCGCAGGGATCGAAGTTTTGCTAGAAACAGCCCTTTGAACATTTTGACAGTTTTGAGACAGCATTTCCGTGTTACAGGAAAACTTCATTGATATTTCCTCCTTTAATATAGAGAGTATCATAAATGATTATAGTAGTAGTAGTAGGGGGTGTGGAAACTATGGAAAACCTGTACAACTGCTGACACACAAGAGATTGAGCAAAAAAAAGAGCTCAACAGTTTGTTTAAAGAAACGCAACTTTCAACAACTGACAAAAGGCGGATGTGGAAAACGTGGAAAACTCACTGTTTAAAAGGAAAACTTTGTGGAAAGAAAACAGGTTAAAAACTAAATTTCCCGTCGACCTTCCAACGCTCTTGAAAGCGTTACTTCGTCCGCATATTCCAAATCGGAACCGACCGGCATACCATAGGCAAGCCTTGTTACCTTAAGTCCGAAAGGTTTTATTAAACGAGAAATATACATAGCGGTCGCTTCACCTTCAACGGTTGGGTTTGTCGCCATAATGACTTCTTTTACATCATCGTCACCCAGACGCGTCAATAAGCTTTTTACGGTAATATCCTCGGGACCTATATTATTCATGGGCGATATAACACCGTGAAGAACGTGATAAACACCACTGAACTCATGCGTTCTTTCAATGGCGACCACATCCCTTGTATCTTCAACAACACAAAGTATACTTTTATCTCTGGAAACATTACCGCAAACATAACAAACATCACGGTCGGTCAAATCACAGCATATATCGCAATGCCGTATTTTTTCACGAGCCTGAATGATATTGTCTGCAAAAGTCTTTGCATCTTGTTGACTCATATTAAGTATATAATAAGCGAGACGCTGAGCGCTTTTCCGCCCTATGCCGGGCATACGCTCAAACTGCTCTATTAATTTTGCCAGCGGCGCAACATTCTGTGACATAATATTTTACATCAATCCCGGGATGGAAAGACCGCCCTTGGCTTGCTCCATTCCTTTATCCATCGCTTCGGACGCTTTGCGCACACCCTCGTTGAAGGCAGCAATAATTAAATCCTGAAGCATTTCAATGTCCTCGGGGTCCACGATTTCAGGCTGCAGTTTTATATTGACAGCTTCGTGGTTGCCGTTAACAGTAACCTCAACAGCACCCCCACCAACGGAAGAGGTAAACTCTGTGTTTTCAATTTCCTCCTGCACTTTTGCCATTTCTTCTTGCATTTGCTGAAGTTTCTGCATCATATCGCCTTGTGAGGCGCCCGGTATTCTTGCTTTCATAAATCGTTGTCTTCCTTTCAAAAAAATATCTTAAATCAAAGTTTTACTGATTAAACTTCATTTTTTTCATCGCGTCAAGAAAATCGTTTGTCTTTGTTTCGGGGGAAGCCCCGGTCTTTTTATACTTTATTTGATATTCTGTATTAGTTGTTTCAAAAATACAGTGTTTGAGCATTTCAATATTTGCAGATAAGCTGACAAAAGATTCAATTGGTTCAATGTTTTCCGAACAAAAAAACAAGGTATCCCCCTCAACGAAAACAGAGGCTGTTCGTATAAAGGCCCAAAGAGAAGGCAGTTTTTTATTGATTAAACGTAAAACATCCGTCCATAATTCAAAAGGCCTTTGTCCTTCATCGGGGCTACAGACGGCCTCCCGCAGGACATGCTCTTCTTTGTTTTGTGTCTCGTCGGCGATGCAGTACTGTATCTTCGCCTCCGGGGCCGCCTGAGGTGTTTCTTGCGGGCTTTCGTCTGCGGGTAGCGCGGTAGATTCTTCTTCGGGGTTGTCAAGGGCAACGGGATTGCTCTGCTCGTCGGAAGGAACAACGGGAGGGGTGGTGCTATCGGGTTGTTCGTGGTTTACCGGCATCGGTTCGGTTTTTACCGCAACAGGCACGGCCGTAGCAGGCACTGCTGTAATGGGTGCTGGTACAGGTGTAGCCGTAGCCGTCATAGGCACGACAGCGGATGTGCTTGCCTGAAAAACCGCAGTTTCCAGTGCGGAAAGTCTTTTTGTGACACAGGCGTCACTTTCGCCAATCCCGGGGGTACAAAGCCTTATAACGGCAAGCTCAAATTCGGTTCTTTTATTGTAGCCTTTTGACAGGTTATAGGCGGTTTCCTCTAAAAGAAACATCGCGTTCAAAATTTCGTCCAGTGTAAAGTTGCCGGCTTGTTTTTTAAAGCGCTCAAAATCCGCACCGGTGCAGGTAATAAGGGATTCTGCCATTTTTACGGATTTTATGATCATGAGATTTCTCATGTGATTGATAAATTCCATACATAAATTGGTCATATCCGCATAGCTCTCGTGCAATTCATTGACGAGTTCCAGCGCTTTGGCCGTATCTTCGGTTTTAATGCAGTCCGTGAGTATAAACAAGAACTCTTTATCTGCAAGACCCGCTGCGGCACCGACCGATTCGGCTGTGACGTGTTTATCGGTTACGGCGCACAGGTCGAGCAGCGAAACGGCATCTCTTAAAGCGCCGTCCGCAATTCTTGCAATAAGCGCCGCGGCATCCTCGTCGAGCGTAAACCCTTCTTGCTCCGCAATATATTGCAGCCTTTGAGCAATGTCCCGGGCATTAATTCTTCTAAAGTCAAACCGTTGGCAACGCGAACGGATCGTTTGCAATAACTTTTGCGGGTCGGTTGTCGCGAGAATAAAAATGACATGTTTGGGTGGTTCCTCAAGTGTTTTGAGGAATGCATTGCAGGCCGCAGCGGTGAGCATATGCGCTTCGTCAATGATGTAAACCCGGTATTTTGCTTTGACGGGCGTGAAGACTGTTTCGTCAATCATTTCGCGGATATCGTCAACACCGTTATTGCTTGCCGCGTCGAGTTCAACAACATCCATAATCGCGCCGCTGTCAACGCCGATGCAAAGTTCACATGCGTTGCAGGGGTTGCCCTGCTGTGGATTTAAGCAGTTGACTGCCTTGGCTAAAATTTTAGCGCAGGTGGTTTTGCCTGTCCCGCGTGAACCGGTGAACAAATAGGCATGCGTAACAGTGCCGTTTTCAACCTCATTGGCCAGGGTTGCGGTAATATTTTGCTGCCCTACAACATCGTCAAATGTCCGGGGTCTCCACTTTCTGTAAAGCGCTTGGTACATATTTCTCTCGCTTTCGTAGTTTTAAAAAAACAACAGAGCATTCTTTGTTATGGTCATACGGCGGACAGGGGATCTGCGGCGCACAGTGCAAACCGATTAATGCTGCTCGGTTCCCCGCCTGACATGATTCACGGTGCCCCGTCGCGCAGGACCCGCCCGCCGCATGACCAACACAAAGCCTCGCTCTGCTGTACTTATGATATTATAGTATATTCGAGTGCCAATATCAAGTGGAATTGAAGCTATAAGTCGCATTTTACCTGTTTTTAACACATTATTTTAAAGGAATGCACAAAAAGTTAAAAAGCACTTCGGTTGAAGTGCTTTTTTGGCGTCCCCGGTGCGATTCGAACGCACGGCCTTTCGCTTAGGAGAAGCCCCCGAGGGGCATTTTCGACTCCCTACAAA
>JAAYFA010000185.1 GCA_012728445.1 Clostridiales bacterium
AAAGGATGCAATTTCAATGGTATTTTTTGAAGTCCCACCCCCGGCACCATATGTAACGCTCATAAAGTCCGGTTTGCTTGTTGAAAGCTGCTCAACCGCTTGAAGCACCGGTTCAAAAGAGGAATCCACCTTGGGCGGAAATGCCTCCAATGAAATCACAACTTCTTTTATTTTAAACATCTCGTCAATACGCATAACTCTACCTCTACTTTTTAATAGATTAAAAGTTATTATACAGTTAAAAATGGCGAAATACAAGGGCAAGATGCGCACCGTTAACAGTTTACAAACCGTGTTCCTAATGGTTTTCCGGTGCATTGTACGTTTTCCTGCGTCACACAAGGCTTATGTTTCATTGTAATACACATCTTATTTACCCTGTCTTGAAAAATCCTAATATCATTAAACAAGACTAATTGCCTTTTGGTCCTTTATTAAATATTTCTTCATACAAGTTGAATATTCTGTCTCTTCGGCGTTCTTCTTCTTCTTTGTCAATTGACATACTACCGTCGTCGGCAATAATTAAAACATTCCCAACCTTAATATCCGCTGGCAACTCGCTTATTGGGATGTCGATTGTTGTCATATCTTCTCTTTCGCAAACGACGATATCCCCTTCAATTCTTTCAATGGTTATTGTTTCCACTCTTAACGCCTCATTTCGATTTGTTATTGTCATAATCTATTGAGATATTTTCTCCGTCACTGCCTATAACAATACTCCCATGTCTGTCCGTTCTGAAGACTTCGGCACCGACTTGCGAAAACCGTTCCAACGCTTCCGTACTTGGGTGACCGTAAGAGTTGTCTCTTCCGCAGGAAACAATTACTGTTTTGGGACGCACAGCTCTGAGAAAATCTTTTCCGGATGAGTTCTTGCTTCCATGATGGCCGGCTTTGAGCACATCGGATTGAAGTGGATAGCCTGATTTAATCATATCCATTTCTTCTTCAATCTCTGCGTCTCCGGTCAACAGAAACGAGTTTTTCCCCATTACGACCCGTAGGACGATTGACATATTGTTCAGTTTTGAGGTTGAAGAGATGGGAGCAAGCACGGTTAATGTTGCATCGCCAAGGTTGAAGACGTCTTGAGGAACTGCCGTTTCAGCATCTATTTGTTTGTTTCGTATCGTATTTAAAAGCTTTTCAAATATTTTTGTGGTCGGCATGTTTTCTTTTTTTATGGCCGGCATAATAAATTTTGACACCTTAAAGTTTTCAAGAACCTCAGGCATGCCTCCTATATGGTCGGAGTCGGGGTGCGTAATGAAAACATAATCTAATTTTTCGATATTTTGATTTCGCAAGTATTGAACAACCGCCTCACCTTTTCCTCTGTCGCCGGCATCCACCAATGCGCTTGCGTGTAGTGTTTTAATAAGGATACAGTCCCCTTGCCCCACGTCAATAAAGTGAACCGAAATCGGCGATCGACTTATGGTACTGTTGTCGGTTAATCCTGCTTGGACGAATATATCGGACCAGGAAGGCAACTCGAAGGGCAGATTCAACGACGGGGAATATGTTATCACAAAGGAAAACAAAAGGATCGCCGCTAATACGACAACAATGATCTTTGTTTTACTATTTTTGATTATTTATTCCTCCTATCGGGCTTGGTTGCCTTGGGTCGATTTGTTTTGCTTTGATTGCCTCTAGAGTAATTGCTTTCCGGACGTATCAGGCAGTTTTCACCGTTGCCAATCAGATCGGTTCTCCCCGCTCTTGTAAGAGCGTCAACAACAAGACGCCTATTTTTAGGGTTAAAGTATTGGAGCAGAGCGCGTTGCATTGCCTTTTCATGTGCGCTGCTTGCGACGTATACGTTTTCAAGTGTATAGGGGTCCAAGCCTGTATAAAACATACATGTAGATATCGTTCCGGGCGTCGGATAAAAGTCTTGTACCTGTTCGGGTCTTATCTTTTCTTGCTTAAAGAATAAAGCAAGTTCGACTGCATCCTTTAGCGTGCTGCCGGGGTGCGATGAAATAAAATAGGGAACGAGATATTGTTCTTTTTTCACTTTTTTGCATTGTGCAAAAAACATATTTTTAAATTCGAGATAGGAATCAACCGAAGGCTTTCCCATGTAGCCAAGGACTGCCGCAGAGCAGTGCTCCGGCGCAACCTTGAGCTGACCGCTCACATGGTGGCCGACAAGTTCTTCAAAAAAAGTTTTATCCTTATCCGCGAGAATGTAGTCATACCTGATGCCGGAGCGAATAAACACTTTTTTTATTCCGGGCAAAACCCTGACCGTACGCAGTATGTCGAGGAATTCTTTATGGTCCACTGTCAAATTTGAACACGGTTCCGGTGTCAGACATCGTTTATTTTTGCACAAGCCTTTGGTTTTTGTTGTTCACACGAAGCATGCCTAAAGTTCGCAGTTGGACCGCCTATGTCATGTATATAGCCTTTAAAACCGGCACTCTCCGATATTGTTTTTGCCTCTGTAACGATTGATTCTTTACTTCTGCAAGTTATTGCTTTGCCCTGATGAAAAGCAAGCGAACAAAAGTTGCAATCGCCAAAGCAGCCCCTGTTGTGCGTGATTGAAAACGCAACTTCCTCAATGGCAGGTACACCGCCCATCGGCTCATACACCGGGAGATAGTACCTTTTATACGGCAAAGCATATACACTGTCTAATTCGCCTGTTGTCAGTGGCGGCATCGGCGGATTTTGCACCAGCATTTTTGAATCATGTCTTTGCTTGACGGCTTTCCCTCTATAGCCGTCATTTTCCTCATTTTGAATTCTACACGCAACAGCATATTCTTTTTTATTGCTTGCAACATTTTTAAACGAAGGGCATTCAACACCCATATAAGGCGTATCCTTCACGTCGACAGCGTAACAAGTCCCTTTTACATCGGTTATTGTTGAAATATCTTCACCGGACTTCAACCGTTTGGCAATCTGCTTTGTTTGATTTTCACCCATGCCGAACACAAGAAGATCCGCATCGGATTCGGTCAATATGGAAGGGCGAACTTTATCGTCCCAGTAATCATAATGAGCAAAGCGGCGCAATGACGCTTCAAGACCGCCAAGTATAATCGGAATATCTCCAAACGTTTTGCGTATGAAGGAACAATATGACAAAACAGCTCTGTCCGGTCGATTGCCGCGCTTTCCACCCGGAGAATATTTATCATCACTTCTGCGCTTCTTGGCAACGGTATAATGTGAGACCATGGAATCAATATTGCCGGAGGTAACCATAAAGCCATATATAGGTCTACCGAACCGAAGAAAATCTTTTTCCGTTAAATCGGGTTGCGACAGCACAGCAACCCGAAAGCCTTCCGACTCAAGGACCCTTGTGATGATCGCAACCCCAAAACTCGGATGATCGACGTAGGCATCCCCGGTAACAAAAACAAAATCGACTCCGTCCCAACCTCTGTCTTTGACATCTTGGGCAGAAATTGGCAAATAGCCACTATTTTCATGTGCTTGATTATTATCCATGTTAAGACTCATCCGATTCATAAAAGCTGTCGTCATTCAGTGCGTACATTTCAATCCACTGTTGTTTTGAAACAAGCACGTTTCGCGGCTTGCTGCCATCAGGCGGTCCAACAATACGCCGTTCCTCAAGTGTATCAATCAAGTTTGCCGCACGTGCATAACCGATTTTCAATTTTCTTTGCAGGAAAGTGGTTGATGCCGCCTGCGCGTCAACAATAACTTCCATTGCTTTTGAAAGCAGCTCATCTTCACGGTCTGTATCATCAGAGGAAACGTTTGCGGCACCTTTTTTCTTAACCTCGATAGTACGGCTATCAATGTCTTTGATAATTTCTTCGTCGTAATCCGCTTGGGACTGTGATTTAATGTAACCAACCGTTTTCTCAATATCTTTATTTGATATAAAGCACCCCTGTAAACGAATGGGCTTAGCAATGCCGACCGGGCTGAAGAGCATATCGCCGTTGCCTAAAAGTTTTTCCGCTCCGTTTGTATCAATAATTGTGCGTGAGTCCACATTGGAAGGAACCGACAGGGCAATTCTGCTGGGTATGTTGGCTTTGATGACACCCGTTATGACATCAACAGAAGGCCTTTGTGTCGCAATAACCAAATGGATGCCGGCGGCCCTCGCCATTTGCGCCAACCTGCAAATAGAATCTTCAACCTCATGGGGTGCCAGCATCATCAAGTCGTTTAATTCGTCAATAAAAATCACTATTCTGTGAAGCTTTTTCATGCCGTCGGTTTTTTCCGCCAGGTCGTTATATGCCGATATATTCCTAACTTTATTTTCGTTGAATATTTTATAGCGGTTAATTACCTCTGTTACGGCCCAGCTCAGTGCACCGGCAGCCTTGCGTGCGTCTTCAACAACCGGCACCTCAAGATGTGCAATACCGTTATAAGGGCCCAATTCGACCCCTTGCTTGGGGTCTATGAGCAAGAGCTTCACTTCATCGGGGGTTGCATTAAACAGCAAGCTGACTATCATAGAGTTCATACACACGGACTTACCGGACCCCGTGGTACCCGCGATGAGCAGATGGGGCATTTTGTCGAGATCCGCATAAATTGCGTTGCCTGTGATATCTTTCCCCAAAGCAATGTTCAGCTTGCTTTTTGATGTTCTGAATTGCTCGGATTCTATTATTTCCCTTAAAGATACATTGGTTCTCGTTCTGTTGGGAATTTCTACTCCGATTGCGGACTTGTTGGGTATAGGCGCCTCAATCCTCACGCTTGTTGCAGCCAAGGCAAGCGCAATGTCGTCCGCAAGTTTTGTAATTCTGTTGATGCGCACGCCGGGGCTTGGTTGAAGCTCATATCTTGTAACGGACGGTCCTTTGGTAATCATCAATATTTTTGCCTGAATGCCAAAGCTATCGAGCGTATCAATCAGCTTTTGCCCGTTCATACGAAGTTCTTCGTCCGATCCAACAGTGCTTTGTTTCGCCGCAGGTGACAGACATTCAATTGGCGGCAACTTATAAGATCTGAAGTCATCTGTACTTTTTTCATTAAAGGTTTCGTCTGCTGCCTTATCTTGCAACTTGTTTTTTTGTTGAAATTCAGCGTCAACGTCAGATTGAGTGGAAGGTGCCGTATCCATTTTTCCGCTTTTGTGAGTTTTAAAGTTTGGAATGTTAATTTCAATCTGGCTGAAATCTATGCCGGTCGCAGTGTTTTCTTTTTTTGCTTTTGCAGGGTTAACGAGAATTGGCTCCTCGAGCGGTGGCATCACAAAAAACTCACCAACAGGTTCGGTTTTATCAATAACTTTCGGCGGGTTAAAGGATTTGATAGGTGCTTGCGAAATTTCCGGAATCTCCGGAATCCCCTCTTTTGCTCTCGTTTCGTTTGATTTCGTTTTTATTTCCGCCGCAACATTATTGATCTTTTTGAATGGCATTGAAGTCAATTTGAACAAAGTGACAAGCGTTGTTTTTGTCACAAACATTAAAATTACGCTTGAAACAAGAATAACTGTTATTTGCGCACCGATTTTTCCAAAAAGCTTTGCAATGGCTCCTCCAATAATAGCACCAAAAACGCCACCATTCGGGGTGTTTACTCTTTCGTTCCAAGCGGCACTAATTTGCAAACCTATCGACTCGTCGCGTAAATAAGAATCGTTGTTTGCAAAAATATGTATGGCACCGGCAATTAATATAATAAAAGCGGCAATACCCAAAAGAGAATTAACGACGCTGTCAATCGGCTTTTCAAAAGCGCATATTGCAGCCAAATAGATAAGCATCAACGGCCATAGAAATGCGCAGTACCCAAACAAGCCTAAAATGCTGTTATGTAGTGAGGTCCAAATAGATTGTCCTTCAATAAACACTATAAAGCCTAAGAAAAGCGCCGAGGCAAAAAGTAAAATAGCCGCCTTCTGGTGGTTAACCATGGCTGCTCTTTCTTTAACAACTGCTGTCTGCTTTTTCTGCGGGGATTTTTTGGGCGTTGATTTGGGTGCTGTGGTCGCCTTCTTGCCACCGGCAACTGGTTTATTTTGTTTCATTTAGTTCATCCTTGCACAAATAGACCGGTTAATAACCAACTGGGCATGGTATATCAAACACCGGTTATGAATTTTAATTTTTACTCACTTTATCCATAATAACAGGTGAATTATAACATTTATTTAAAATAAGCGCAATATATAAACATTTAGAACAATAAATTTTCATCTATATGCTAAAATCAATTAATACTAAATAGTAAATGAACGAAAAATTTGAATTGTTTTAAATTATGGAGGTTATATTTTGGGTTATACTATCAGTCAAAAGATTATTAAAAATCATTTGCTTTCCGGCGATTTAATCGCAGGAAAAGAAGTCGGTATAAAAATCGATCAAACACTTACGCAAGATGCAACAGGGACCATGGCTTACCTTGAGTTTGAGGCGATGGGTATTGAGCGGGTTAAAACCGAATTGTCTGTCGCTTATATTGATCACAATACCCTTCAGTCCGGGTTTGAAAATGCGGACGACCACAAATTCATTCAAAGTGTTGCTAAAAAACGCGGCATTGTCTTTTCTCGACCGGGGAATGGAATTTGCCACCAGGTGCATCTGGAACGTTTTGGTGTACCCGGAAAAACGCTCATAGGGTCGGACAGTCACACACCAACCTGCGGTGGCATTGGTATGCTGGCAATCGGTGCCGGCGGTCTTGATGTTGCGGTGGCAATGGGCGGCGGCGCATATTTCATTAACATGCCCGAAACGATTTTGATCAAGCTAAACGGTAAATTGAGACCTTGGGTTTCCGCCAAAGACATTATCCTTGAAATCTTACGCATCTTAACCGTAAAAGGCGGTGTCAACAAAATAATCGAGTACGCAGGCGATGGCATAAACTCACTTTCTGTTCCCGAAAGAGCGACGATAACAAATATGGGTGCAGAACTTGGCGCAACGACTTCCATATTCCCGTCCGACTCCGTTACAAAGAGTTTTTTAAAAGCGCAAGGGCGCGAGCAGGACTGGAGCGCATTGACAGCTGATGAGGACGCCGTATATGCAAAGCAGTATACCCTTGATTTAGATACACTTGTTCCAATGGCTGCCATGCCTCACATGCCCGACAACGTCAAAGCCATTGAAGAAATTGACAAACTTAAGATTGATCAAGTTTGCATAGGCTCCTGCACGAACTCATCTTTGCAAGATATGATGAAAGTTGCATCTGTTTTGAAAGACCATAAAATTCATCCCGATGTCAGTTTGACCATTTCTCCGGGCTCTATGCAGGTTCTTAACATGTTGTCGCTAAACGGAGCACTTTCCGAAATGATCACCGCAGGGGCTAGAATTCTGGAATCGGCATGCGGCCCTTGTATTGGCATGGGCCAGTCGCCCGGTTCCGGTGCAGTTTCATTGAGAACGTTTAATAGGAACTTCGAAGGACGATCGGGAACCTCAGATGCCGGCATTTACCTTGTTAGCCCCGAAACAGCGGCCGCATCCGCATTAACCGGCTACTTGACAGATCCCAGAACGCTTGGTGATGCACGAGAAATTGCGCTGCCGAACAGCTTTATCATTAACGACAACTTAATTGAATTGCCGGCAACCGAACAAGAAGCAGGAAGCTTGCAAATTTCTTATGGCCCAAATATAAAGCCGTTCCCTAAAACCTCTCCCCTTGGCACCGATATTAAAGCAAAAGTGGTGTTAAAGGTTGGTGACAATATTACAACCGACCACATTATGCCGGCCGGCGCAAAAATTCTTCCTTACCGCTCCAACATTCCGTTTCTTTCCGAGTTTTGCTTTAAGCAGGTGAAAGATGATTTTGCCGCTTGTTGCAAAGCGGCAGGCAGTGGAATTATAATCGGCGGTGCAAATTACGGCCAAGGCTCTTCGAGGGAGCATGCTGCACTTGTTCCGCTTTACCT